>CAZHAN010000013.1:0-16819 GCA_964530575.1 uncultured Rhizobiaceae bacterium
TGTTGGTTCACCAACTATTATTGATGCATTAGTAATTTTTTTCTCTTTTATATATTTAATAAGGCTAGATACACCTAGGCATCCGACCTCTTCATCATATGAAAGAGAAAAGTAGATTGGAAATTTTAAATTTGCCGAACTAAATTCAGGTAAAAGTGCTAATGCAACTCCAATGAATGATTTCATGTCACAAGCGCCTCTGCCATAAAGACGGCCATTTTTTTCGGTTAGATTAAACGGATCAGAATCCCATTTTTGGTTAATAACTGGGACAACATCCGTATGCCCTGAAAGTATTACACCACCAGGAACTTTAGGGCCAACACTTGCAAAAAGATTGGCCTTATTTTTCAACTTATTAAAAATAATTTCACATTCTGCACCATGACTTAACAAAATATTTTGCGCGAAATTGATAAGATCTAAATTTGAATTATTACTGGTAGTATCAAAACCAATTAAAGTTCTTATAATTTCTTTAACTGAATTTGTGCTAACCAAATTATTTGAAAATTTATCCACGCCAAAACCTAGGTAAGAATAATACTAAGACCGTAAAGAGTTCCAATCTTCCTAGAAGCATACCTAAAGATAGTATCCATTTAGCAGGGGTTGGAAATGAAGAAAAATTCCCTGATGGACCAGCTATATCTCCTAAGGCTGGTCCAACATTTGCAATTGCAGTAGCTGCGCTAGAGATGGATGTGATAAAATCGAGTCCTAGAGAGGCTAGCGCTAAAGTTATAATGATATATATGAAAGCAAACAGAAATAAAAAATTCATTACAGCCTCTATCACTGAGTCAGGTAGCGGTGAATTATTGTATTGAGGAATAAATACTCCATGTGGGTGCCGTAATTTATTTATTTGTGACTTAGCTGTAGAGAATAGAACTTCAAAACGAAATATTTTAATTCCACATGATGTAGATCCCGCACATCCACCTATACACATGAAAATAAATAAACAAGCTACAGCAAATCCACCCCAAAGGGAGTAATTAGTTGTGGAGTATCCAGTTCCAGTAATTACAGAAATTGAATTAAATGCAGTTTCAAGTAATGCGTCACTAAAATTAATATTGTTTATTAATGACCGCCATAAAGTTATGAAGATAATTCCAGTTAGAACTATTCCAAAAAAAGTTCTAACTTGTGAATCCCGGAATAAAGATGAAACCCTTCCTTTTGCCACTTCAAGGTATAATAGAAATGGGAGGCTACCAAATAACATTCCTATAATTATAATTAATTGAATTGAGTTAGATTCGAAGTATCCAATTGATTTATCATGACTAGAGAATCCGCCTGTGGCTATAGTTGTCATTGAATGGATGATGGAATCAAACCCGCTCATTCCTGCAACCCTCAATGAAATGGCGCAGATTAAAGTTAGGGTAAAATAAATTAAAGTTATACTTGTTGCAATTTGCGCAGTACGAGGGAAGGTTTTTTCCTGATTAATAGAAGATTCCATTTTAAATAGCTGCATACCACCTACTTGGAGTAAGGGAAGTATGGCTACTGCCATTAAAATGATTCCTATTCCCCCTAACCATTGAAGTAATGCACGCCATATAAGAATTCCTTTAGGAGCAGAATCAAGACTAGAAAGTACTGTTGATCCAGTTGTGGTGATACCAGACATAGACTCAAAGAAAGCATCAGTATAACTCATACCAAGATCTGCAAAAACGAATGGAATTCCTCCAAATGCTGCTACTGCAGTCCAGCTAAGAGTAGTTAGTGCAAACATTTGACGAATATCTAGAGTGATTTGTCCAGAACGATTCGAAAGTATTAAACTGATTCCTACTGATGCAGTGAAGAGGCTCGCACCAAGAAAGGGCTTCCAGTTCTGGGTACCAAGTAAAATATCAGCTATAATTGGCAACAACATTGCTCCAGCTAAAGTTACAAGTAACATACCTGTAATCAATAGAATTGGGCGAAAATCTAACACCGTGAGCCTCTATAATTGATGTAGAGAATTTATGAGATCACGACTCGATTGAATGAGTATTTTCATTAACAATTCCCAGGAATTCGCGGCGAGTTTTTGAATCATCACGAAAGGCCCCCAGCATAGAGCTCGTAACCATCTGAACACCCGGTTTGTGTACGCCTCTTGTGGTCATACAGTGATGTGTAGCTTTAATCATTACTGCAACACCTCTTGGTTTGAGAACTATGTTAAGAGTATTCGCAATCTGAGCAGTCAATTTTTCTTGGATCTGCAACCGTTTTGAAAAAACTTGGATTAGACGAGCAAGCTTACTGATTCCTACAACCCTCATATCTGGAAGATAGGCTATATCTACACTCCCCACTATGGGCATTAGATGATGTTCACAATGTGATTCGACTCGAATACCTTTTAGTACAACCATTTCATCATAGCCTTCGATTTCTTTAAATGTACCTTTTAAGTATTCAACTGGATCCTCATTATATCCAGAGAACAATTCTTCCCAGGCTCTAATTACGCGACTCGGAGTTTTAACGAGCCCCTCGCGTGTTGGGTCATCCCCTGCCCAAGAAATAAGAGTACGAATCGCATCTTCAGCTTCTTCCCTTGATGGGCGATCTTTATGAGGCTTATTAGAATTGATTGTTGTCATGAGAATTGAATACAGTTGTGTTATATAAAGAGCAAGAAAATTGTAGAGATTTCCATGTTATATTTATAAGGCTAATGTATTTGGATTTCTTGGTAAGGGCTATCTAAAGAAAAAGCAGGAATATTAACTTCAAACCTCTTACCATCCTCAGTTCCTAACTCATATGTGCCAACCATTATTCCTGAAGGGGTAGTAAGAGGAGTCCCGCTAGTATATTCAAACGCCTCTCCTGGCCTTAAAATAGGCTGTTCTCCAACTACGCCCTCTCCCTCGACTTCTTGGTTTCGACCAAAGGCATCTGTTATTTTCCAGCGTCTATTGTACAGCTGAACTGTTTCGTCACTCTGATTTTCAATTCTTACCCAATAAGCCCAAACATAGTGGCTACTGTCAGGTTCAGACTGTTCTTCCAAATAGGTAGGCCTAACAGTAACTTCAATTGAACGAGTTGTGCGTTTATACATAATTATATTTTATCAATTTTCTGTGACCACCTTACTATCGCTCTATGAATTGGTCTTGTCCAGTGAAGCTTAAATAGATTTAAACGCTACACCCAGATCATCACAAATATCCATTGGATCTTCTAGTCCAACTGAAAGCCTTAACATCCCGTCACTGATCCCTAAGTGGGCACGGTCTTGCTCGCTAAGACGATGATGTGTAGTCGTCGCTGGGTGTGTAATTAGGCTTTTCGAATCACCAAGATTATTTGATATAGAAATAAGCTCTAAATTTCGAAGGATATTGAAGGCAACTTCCTTTCCTCCATCCACCTCAAAGGTTATAATTGAACCTGGAGCATCCATCTGATTCCTTGCGAGACTAAAGTGAGGATGGTCTTTTCTTCCTGGATAAATCAGATTGCGGATAACTGAAAAATCAGCAATAAAATCGGCAATTTTTATTGCTGATGAAGTTTGTTCTTTTATTCTAGTTTCTAAGGTTTCAATACCTTTTAATAAAACCCATGCATTAAATGGACTTAAGCTTGGTCCAGTGTTTCTAATAAAAGGAGAAACCATTTCTGAACAAAACTTATTTGTTCCAAGTATTGCACCTCCAAGAACTCTTCCCTGACCATCTATGTGTTTTGTAGCTGAATAAACTACAATATCAGCACCAAATTGAATAGGTTTTTGTAATATTGGCGTTGCAAAAACATTATCTACAATTACCTTAGCACCTGCATCATGTGATATCTTGCAAATCATACTGAGATCAAGAATTTCTAAAGTCGGATTAGAGGGGGTTTCTATGAAGATACATGATGTCTTCTTTTTTAAAGCATCTTTCCATTGATCTAAATCTGTACCATCGACAAGAGTTACATCAATGCCATACCTTGGAAGAATGTTGTCAATAATATGACGACAAGATCCAAATAAGGCCCTTGCTGCAACAATATGGTCTCCGGCCTTAAGTGAACACATTAGTGAGGTAAAGACAGCTGCCATACCAGTTGCAGTTGCCCACGCTTTTTCAGCACCGTCCATTAGGGCCATTCGTTCTTCAAATATACTTACTGTAGGATTTCCAAATCTAGAATAAGTATAACCTTCAATTTCTTCTTTAAATCTTGATTCGGCCTCTTCTGGACTTTCATAAATATACCCAGATGTCAGATAAAGAGCTTCACTATTTTCTCCAAAGTGAGACCTGTTAATTCCACCGTGAATTGCCTTAGTTCTATTACGAAACTTCTCAGATTGACTGTAATGTTTTTTTGTCATGGGGTATCCCCGTAAAAGCTCCGACCGAAAAGTCTGGGATCCAAATGGAGCCCGACCCCTTAGCTAATTATTTCATGTGGCTGCAAGCCGGTCGGCAAAAATGACCACTATTATCTTCCTACGTTGATAAACATCATAATCTGAATCGTCAAGATATGTCTCTTTATCCTATTATATATATCAAATATATTGTATTTAAATTTATAAATGACTGATATTTTTTGAAAAAAAAGATAGAGATTTTATAGGAAAAGAACATTGATCTTGCCATCCTATCTGTTTAGTTCACTTAATATATAAGTTTTACTTAGTCTTGCCGGCTCATTCCATGCCAGTTAAGGTTATAATATAAAGTTGGTTTGAGTAGTTAATTTATGGGGTTTTAGTCTCAGAAAGGATACAGATGAAGATTCGAGTCCTTATACTTGCTGGATTGGTAAGTGTATTTGCTAATGGAGCTATAGCTCAGAATGCAGATGATGTAGCAGAAGATGCTACTGTTGCAATTTTAAATGGAGAGTTAGTTCGTGCATCTGAAGTTATAGATTTCTATGAATCTTTGGGACCTGAGGTCTCTCAGATTGCTTTCCAAACTCTTTATCCTCAACTTCTTGATAGTACAGTCAACCGAAAATTGATTGCTCAATTAGCGCGCTCACAGGGCCTCATAAATGATTCTGAAGTTGCAAGGAAAATAGCTTTTTGGACCGAAAGGGTTTTGGAAGAAATTTTGGTTAATCGTTGGGTTGAATCTAACCTTACAGATGAGGTTGTGATGATAGCTTATGAGAAGATGATTGGTGATATGACAATTATAGAAGAGTTAAGAGCAAGCCATATTTTAGTTGCCACACAAGCTGAGGCTTATGATGCAATTTCTCGACTTGAATCAGGTGAAGTGTTTGCTGATCTTGCAAAAGAGCTTTCATTAGGGCCTTCTGGGGCTGAAGGTGGTGACTTAAATTATTTCAAGTATGAAGACGTCATACCTGCGTTCAGTGATATTGCTTTCTCACTTGCGATAGGTGAGTACACAACTGAGCCGGTAGAAACTCAGTTTGGGTGGCATGTAATATTAACTACCGATCGTCGTTCAATTGAGCCTCCATCATACGAGGCGTCATATAGTGAGCTTCGAAGGCAAGAAGGAATTAGGATTATGGAAGAGTTTTATTCTAATTTGACTGAAAATGCTGAAGTTTTATTATTCAATTTTGATGGAACACCTGCCGATGAAAGTGGGCCTCAAGTTCCATTGCCTCCAATAGTGGAACCAACAAGAGCACCATAATAATTTACCATTATAGATGAGAAGTGATAAATTTCTTAAGTTTCAATGGGTAGGCGAAGCAAATAATAATTTGTCTAGAGTTATTATTTTAGCACATGGAGCAGGAGCTCCTATGGACAGTCCTTTTATGGAGAAGTTTAGTAATGGACTTCATAATATTGGCCTAAATATCGCTAGGTTCGAATTCCCATATATGGTCAAAACAAGAAAAGACGGGATTAAGAGGCCTCCAGATAAAATAGAAAAACTTCTTATGGCCTGGCGTGATGTAATAGTTAGGCTCTCAAATTTAGGAATTGCCCCTAAACAACTCATTATTGGTGGCAAATCTTTAGGTGGACGTGTAGCAAGCATGATAGCGGACGAGCAAGAAGTCGCAGGTCTTGTATGTCTTGGGTACCCATTTCATCCTCCTGGAAAGCCAAATTCCCTTAGAATTGAACATCTTAAATCTATTAGGACACAAGCTCTATTTATTCAGGGAGAGAGGGATATTTTTGGTTCAAAGGGAGAAGTCGAGGGTTATCCTTTGTCCAAAAAAATTAGAATTCATTGGGCAAAAGATGGTGACCACAGTCTAAAACCAAGAAAATTATCAGGAATGAATGAAAAACTGTTATTAAATCATGCAGTTGTAGAAGTTGCTGATTTTGTCCGAAGGCTTTGATAACAATCTAAGGATAGTAATTTGGGCTCTATCAATTCATTAGGTATACTTAAATAGACACTTGAGAAAGAATGTTAATTTAGAACTAATAATGCAGATTTCTATAAATTTTATTAACACTAATTTTATATAATGAACAATAATCCTAATAATTCGGTTAAATCTGAGTCATGGCCTTTCCAAGAGGCACGTAAGTTACTGGGACGTTTTCAAAAAATTCCTGAAAAGAAAGTAGCAATATTTGAAACAGGCTATGGTCCTTCTGGACTTCCACATATTGGTACATTTGGTGAAGTTGTTCGAACGTCTATGGTTAGACACGCTTTTGAAAATCTATCAGGAATTAAGTCACGCTTGATTGCATTTTCAGATGATATGGATGGACTAAGAAAGGTTCCAGACAATATTCCTAATCCTGATTCAATATCTCTTCATCTTGGTAAGCCTCTTACATCGATACCTGATCCTTACAATAAATATGAAAGTTTTGGTCATCACAACAATGCGATGTTTAGAAATTTTTTAGACGAACTTGAAATACAATATGAGTTTCATTCAGCAACCTCTATGTACAATAAAGGAAAGTTTGATGAAGGTCTTTTGAAAATATTTGAAAATTATGATGAAATTATTTCTATTATTGTCCCAACATTGGGTGAAGAGCGAAGAATCTCATACAGTCCTTTCCTTCCAATTTGTCCTGATACTGGAAAAGTTCTACAGGTTCCTATTTTGGAGAGAAAATTAGAAAACAGATCTATAGTCTACAGAAATGAAAATAATAAACTTGTAGAAACTTTGGTTACTGGAGGTAACTGTAAGCTTCAATGGAAAGCAGATTGGGCTATGCGCTGGGCTGTACTTGACGTTGATTATGAAATGTCAGGAAAAGATTTAATTGATTCTGTTCGTTTGTCTTCAAAAATATGTAGGACGATTGGTTCAACTCCACCTGAAACTTTTATTTATGAGTTATTCCTTGATGAGAATGGAGAAAAAATTTCTAAGTCTCGTGGTAATGGCCTAACTCTAGAGGAATGGATAACTTACGGATCCCCAGAAAGTCTTAAGCTTTATATGTACAATGCTCCTCGAAAGGCAAAGAGATTGTACTTTGATATGATTCCTAAAGCTGCTGATGATTATATAACATATTTTAATAAATATTTTGATCAAACCATAAGTGATAAAAAAAATAATCCAGTCTGGTTTATTCATAAAGGAAACCTAATCAAAGAGGATATTCCTGTAAGCTTTTCAATGCTTCTAAATCTTGCTGGTGTAGCTAACACTGATGATCGATTAGTTTTATGGGGTTTTTTGAAGAGATACGCTGATAATATTTCGCCTGAGAATAATCCTTCCCTTGATGTTATGGTTGGAAATGCCATCAGTTACTATAAAGATTTTATTCTTCCTAATAAAATGTATCGATCCGCAACTGAATTTGAGGTAGTCGCATTGGAAAGCTTGATTAGGGAGCTTGAGTCCTTGCCTTCAGACGCGCTTGATGAATTGATTCAAAGTAAAGTTTACGCCGTTGGAAGAGAGCATGGTTACGAAAATCTCCGAGAATGGTTTCAGGCACTTTATGAGGTTTTATTTGGTCAATCACAAGGACCACGAATGGGTTCATTTATTCAACTTTTTGGAATACACGAGACAATAAAATTAATACAAAAAGCTTTGGACGGGAAAATTGGAAATTAAAGTTCTAAAATTTTTAAAGGTCTATCTATGTGCGGTCGTTATATAGCTACATCTACCCCTGATGATATTAAGGATGTTTTTTCTGCATCTGGTCACCCTAATTTCCCACCGCGATTTAACATATGTCCTTCAGACGATATTCAAGTAATAAGATTAAGAAAAAAATCCAATGAGCGTGAAATTATATCTATGCGTTGGGGCATAGCCCATGATAAGCAAGGTGTATCTAGTTCAGAGAAATCAATAATTAATGCTCGGTCTGAATCAATTAATGTAACTAGTTTTTTTACTAAAGATTTTAACCACAGAAGGTGCTTAGTTCCCGCCGACGGATTTTATGAATGGGAGAAATTAAAAAACTATCGCCAACCTTATTTATTTAGACCTTTACATGATTCTTTGATGGCTTTTGCTGGCATTTGGAGAAAAAATAATAGTTTTCCTTCTTCAGATTCATTATCAAAATATTCTTGTTGTATTCTAACCAAACAAGCAACTAATGTTGCTTCAGAAATTCACCATCGAATGCCGTTAATTCTTGATCCAATTCATTGGTCATCTTGGTTAGGTGATAAAATGGTAGATAAAAGTGATTTGATGCAAATTATCAAAAATGGATTTTATGATGATTTATACTCAATACCAGTATCTACAAGAGTAAATTCAGCTGCAAATGATGATATTCATTGCCTTGAGCAGATAGATCCTTTCTCAAGCTTAGGAGAAAATTTTGTCCTCCCTTTTTGATCTTTCTGTTCCACTACTTAGGTATTTACCACCTGAATTTGCCCATTATATTACTATAAAGGCTATTAGGGCTGGATTGTTCCCAGAGCAGAAATTACCTAGTGAAAATTCCTTGAAAACTAACATTCTTGGTATGGATTTTTCTTCTCCAATTGGCCTTGCTGCTGGGTTTGATAAGAATGGCGAAGTTACTGATCAAATGCTTGCTTCAGGATTTGGGTTTGTAGAGGTTGGAACAATTACTCCAAATCCTCAATTAGGGAATCATGGGAAACGAATGTTTAGGCTTCCTCGCGATCGAGCAGTGATTAATCGTTTAGGATTTAATAATAATGGAATTGCTAATGCAGTAGAAAGTCTTGCTAAAAGAAGTAGGGCAAAAGGTCCTGTTGCAGTCAATGTAGGTCCAAATAGGGATTCAAGGGATTTTATTTCAGATTATGCTAAATGTATAAATTCATTAGCTCATTATGCCGATATTATAGTACTAAATGTATCCTCACCTAATACACTCGGACTCAGGGACCTTCAGGGTGATAAAAATCTTAACAGGGTTTTAGAATCTTCAATCAACGCTAGGAATGCTTCTGGATCTTCTTCACCAATATTAATTAAAGTTGCTCCTGATCTTGATGTAGGTGAAATTGAATTAATTGTTGAGGTAGCAATTGAAGGAGGCGCGTCTGGACTTATCATTGGGAATACTACGTTAGCTAGGCCTGAAGGGTTAATAGATGAACATTCTCAAATGGAAGGCGGATTAAGCGGGGGGCCTTTATTTTCACTATCAACTAAAGTGTTAAGCCAGGCATATAAATTTTCCCGAGGCCGGCTTGTCCTTGTTGGTGTTGGGGGTGTTAGTTCTGGTGCTGAAGCATATGAAAAAATTTGTTCTGGAGCAAACCTTATCGAATTATATACATCCTTGATTTATGAAGGTCCAAGTTTAATAAAAAAAATAGAGAATGAATTAACTGATTTATTAAATAAAAATGGATTTAAATGTGTAAGTGATGCGGTAGGTAGCTACTATAATATTGAATTTGATTAGAATTCTATAAGTATAAAATATAGAAAGTGTTATCTTATTGTGGATGTATCAATTAACTCTGGACTTGCAGAGCTGTCGAATCATTACGACGCGGCTATACTTGATTCATGGGGTGTCTTACATAATGGGGTAGAGCCTTATCCAGATGTTCTTGAGTTTCTTAATCAGGCAAGATTGGCTGGTTGGAAAATTATAGTTTTGTCTAACGCTCCAAGGATAGGTAATTCAGTTTCTGATCAAATTGAAGATTTTGGTATTCCTAAAAATTTATATGACGATATAATTACTTCAGGAGACCTTACTCGACATGCATTAGCTGATAAGAATGATAGTTTTCATTCTAGTTTAGGAAAAAATTTTTTTCATCTTGGCCCGGTCCGTGATCATGGGTTGCTTGATGGACTAAATTTTATTCGTGTCAAAAAACTTAACGATTGTGATTTTTTACTTAATACTGGTCTTTACGATGATGAAAAAGAAACTGAATCTGACTATTTTGATTTTCTGATTCAAGCAAAATCATTGGAAATACCAATGATATGTTCAAACCCAGATATTGAGGTAAATAGAGGAGGAAAAAAAATTCCTTGCGCAGGCTTGATTGCTAAATCCTACGAGAGTCTTGGGGGAAAAGTTGTATACCATGGAAAACCTTCAAAAGTAGCTTATGAGGCTTGCCTGTCAAAACTACATGGTATCACCCGAAGTCAAGTTGTTGTAGTTGGCGATAGTATTGCAACTGATATTTTAGGAGCTTCTAATGCTGGATTAGATAGTATTTTGGTTGCTGGGGGAATTCATGCTGATGAATTGGGGTACAATACTCAGATGAAAATAAATGAAGAAAAACTTAAATTATTATTAAGTCAGCACAATGTAGAAATTGTAGCTGCAGTTGGCAGACTTAGGTGGTAGGGATTCAAGGAATCTAATGGAAAATTATTATTCTAATAAGATTGAACTCATTAAAGATATTTTTGGTGCTAAGAAGGTTATTGTTAGTGATGGAGAAATAAATATTGATAATCAAGTTTACCCTATTCTTGATGATGTAATTATTTTACTGAAGCCAAATTTGTGGCCAAGTATGGTTAAAGGTCGCCTTGGCAAATATATGATTGATAATAGTGCAAATGATTCAAATATTTTTTCAAAAGATATACAAGATACATTTGGCTCAGAATGGACAGCATATCCAGAGATACTTCCTGATTATAATGAGATATTTAATGACTATTTTGATATTGTTCCAGAAGAATTTATTGAAGGAGCTAGGATTTTTGATCTAGGCTGTGGAACAGGTAGATGGAGTTTTTTTCTCAAGGATCGGGCAAAGGAACTTGTAATGGTAGATTTTTCTGAGGCTATTTTTGTGGCTAGAAATAATCTTAAGAAAGTATCAAATGCAATCTTTTTTCTTGGGGATGTAACTGCACTTCCTTTTCGTGAAAATTCAGCCGACTTGATCATTAGTCTTGGTGTACTTCATCATCTTCCTGTTAATGCGTTAGAGGTGACAAGAAATCTCAGTAAATTTGCACCAAAAGTGCTTATTTATTTGTACTATATTTTTGATAATCGTCCATCCTACTATAAGTTAATCTTTATCTTTGTAGATTATTTAAGGAGATTTTTATCAGGTTTTAAGGGGAAAATATTTAGAACTTTATTTACTTGGTTTGGTGCAATTTTTTTATATTATCCACCTATTTATTTAGGACATTTACTTAAACCTTTTGGATTATCAGGTCATATTCCATTGTACCAGGGCTATGGAAAGAGATCTTTTTCTTTTATTCGTCAAGATGTTTATGACAGATTTTTTACTAGTATTGAGCAGCGCTTTAAAAGAGATGAAATTTTAGAATTAACTGATACTTATTCAAAAATTACAGTTTCTAAAGGGATACCATATTGGCATTTTCTTTGTGAAAAATAATGATTTTCAAAAGAAAAAAGTAAAGAAATACATCCAATTTTCATTACATCACGTCATAGAAAATTGAATAATTTTGTCTTATATTGATAATTTTAATGTTTAAGGGGTACTAACTTATTAAGCCACGATTTGCTAATAACTCAGCTATTTGAACTGAGTTGAGAGCCGCTCCTTTACGTAAATTATCTGCAACTACCCATACATTTAATCCGTTTTCCACAGTGAAATCTTCTCTTATTCTACTTACATAAGTAGCTGATTCTCCAGCAGAATCTACTGGGGTTGTATATCCTCCATTTTTAGGTTCATCAACAACAATTATACCAGGGGATTCTCGAAGAATTTCTCGAGCTTTATCAGCAGAAAGGGAATTTACTAATTCTAAATTTATAGATTCGCCGTGTCCTATAAATGTAGGAACTCGTACACAGGTTGCAGTAACTTGAATAGATGGGTCAAGAATTTTCTTTGTTTCAACTATCATCTTCCACTCTTCTTTAGTTGAGCGATCATCGAGAAACTTATCAATATGAGGAATTACATTGAAAGCAATTTGTTTAGTGAATATTTCTGGTTTAATTTGTTCGTTAGTATAAATCCCTTTTGTTTGCTTAAATAATTCTTCCATAGCATCATTTCCTGCACCAGAAGTTGATTGGTAAGTACTCACAACAATTCTTTTAATAGTTGCAAAATCATGGATAGGCTTTAGGGCGACAACCATTTGTATCGTTGAACAATTAGGGTTTGCTATAATATTCTTATTTGTAAAAGTATTTATTGCATCTGGATTTACTTCTGGAACAATTAAAGGGACATCAGGATCCATTCGGAAAAAGGATGTATTATCTATGACAACACAACCAGATTCTGCTGCTATTGGTGCAAATTTTTCAGAAACTTTAGCACCAGGAGAGAACAGTCCTATATCCCATCCTGAGAAATTAAATTCATCAAGAGCTTGAATTTTAAGGGTTTTTTCTCCAAAACTTACTTCTTTTCCTTTAGATTTTTGTGATGCAAGGACAGCTAGTTCATCAATATCAAACTTACGTTCGGATAAAGTGTTGAGTATTTCTCTGCCAACATTACCAGTCGCTCCAACCACCACTACTCTATAGCCCATTTTTTTCCCTTTATTTACTTATATATTTTCTATTAAAGAATTTAATTCATGCAGTAAAGCTTCACCCATTTCACTGGTGCTCACTAATTTGGATCCTGTCTGAAATATATCTGCAGTCCTGAGATTTTGGGCAAGAATATTTGAGACCCCTTTTTCAATCAGATTTGCTTCAGCAGAGAGATCAAAAGAATAACGCAATAGCATTGAAAAGCTAAGAATCATTGCTAATGGATTAGCTATATTTTTACCTGCAATATCAGGAGCACTTCCATGAACTGGCTCGTATAAAGCTTTGCGTTGTCCTTTGCTATCTATACTTCCAAGAGAAGCGCTTGGAAGCATTCCAAGGGATCCGGTTAACATAGATGCTTGATCCGAAAGAATATCACCAAACAGATTATCGGTAACAATTACATCAAATTGTTTGGGATCTCTTACGAGCTGCATTGCACAATTGTCTGCATACATATGATCCAATTTAATATGAGGGTATTCATTTTCCTGTAGTTTTTGCATTTCTTCCCGCCATAATAATCCTGATTCCATAACGTTAGACTTTTCCACCGAACATACTTTCTTGGTTCTTTGTTCAGAAATCTCGAATGCAATACGCCCAACTCGTTGAATTTCCTTAGTTGTATAAGATTGGGTATTTATTCCTTGGCGATTGCCATCACCAATATCTTTAATGCCCCTTGGCTCACCAAAATATACTCCACTAGTTAATTCGCGGACAATCATGATATCAAGACCAGATACAAGATCTGATTTTAATGTAGAAGCATCTGTTAGTGCATCAAATACTATTGCAGGCCTTAGGTTTGCAAATAAATCTAAATCTTTTCTTAATCGTAACAATCCTCTTTCTGGCTTGAGTTTGAATTCAAGATTATCCCATTTTGGGCCACCAACAGCACCCATTAAAATTGCATCAGAAGACTGGGCCTTCCTAAATGTTTCATCTGTAAGTGGCTCACCATAATTATCGTAAGATGCTCCACCAATTAAACCTTCAGTGATATTGAACTTAAGATGACGATTGTTAGATAACCAATCTATTACATTTTGGACTTCAGACATTACTTCTGGTCCAATTCCATCTCCAGGTAGTAGAAATAAATTTATTATTTTATGCATATAGCCAGGGGAGGATAATTTTTTGTTTATTTTCAAATTGTTTGATAGCTTCTAAATTCTTTTCAGTAAGACTTATATTGTCTAAACCATTTAATAATTTGTATTTTCTATCAGCGTCTATACTGAATTTTATTTGTTTATTTAAGTGAGAAATAGTTTGTGATTCAAGATCAATTTTAATGTTTTTTTCAGAGTTATTTTGAGCAGAATTCATTAGATATTCTAATTCATTTCCAGAAAGAATTATCGGAAGCATTCCATTCTGAAAGCAATTATTGTAGAAAATGTCAGCAAAACTTGGGGCTATTATGCAACTTATTCCAAAATCAAGGAGTGCCCATGGGGCATGCTCCCGGCTTGAGCCACATCCAAAGTTCTCTCCTGTAATAAGAATTTTGGTATTCTGAAATGACTCTTTATTTAGAACAAAATCTAAGATTGGTTCGCCAGCATGATTATATCTAAGTTCGTCAAATAAGAACTTTCCTAAGCCTGAACGGTTAATGGTTTTAAGGTATTGCTTAGGTATGATCATATCTGTGTCTACATTTACCATAGGCAATGGTGCAGCTATGCCTTCAAGAATATTAAATTTTTTCATTGGTAATCTAGCTCGCTAGTTCTCTAGAATCAGTTAAGTGACCTCTTATGGCTGCAGCAGCTGCCATAGCAGGACCCATAAGGTGAGTACGTCCACCACGCCCTTGACGTCCTTCAAAGTTTCGATTGGATGTGGATGCACATCTTTCCCCTGATTTAAGACGATCAGCATTCATTGCTAGACACATTGAGCAACCAGGCTCACGCCACTCAAACCCTGCAGCAATAAAAACTTTATCCAGTCCTTCTTGTTCAGCTTGTTGTTTTACTAGTCCTGATCCAGGAACTACAATGGCTGTAACGTGATCAGCAATATGATGGTTTTTAGCTATTTGAGCGGCATCTCTCAGATCTTCAATTCTTCCATTCGTGCAAGATCCAATAAATACCTGATGAATTGTGATGTCGATCATTCTTGTTCCTGGAGTTAAATCCATATATTCTAATGACCGTTGCATGGCATCACGTTTCCCCTTGTCCTTGCTGAGTTTTGGATCCGGCACGCTTCCAGTTATGGGCACAACATCTTCAGGGCTAGTGCCCCATGTTACCTGTGGGGAAATCTCAGAACTGTCTATCGATACCTCTAAATCGTAAGTCGCATTTGGATCTGAAGGGAGTGATTTCCAGATATCAACGGCTTTTTGGTAGTCTTCACCTTGTGGAGCAAGGGGTCTATTTTCTAAATATTTAAAAGTTACATCATCAGGCGCAATTAAACCTGCGCGTGCTCCACACTCAATAGACATATTACATACAGTCATTCTTGCTTCCATTGAGAGGTTTCTTATAGCTGATCCTGCATACTCAATAACATGACCAGTAGCACCAGCGGTTCCAATTTTACCAATTAAAGCAAGAACCATATCTTTTGAGGTAACACCTAATGAAAGGCTTCCGTTTATATTGATTCGCATACTGTGTGGCTTATGTTGAATTAAAGTTTGGGTGGCAAGCACATGTTCAACTTCAGATGTCCCAATTCCAAACGCAAGGGCTCCAAATGCTCCATGCGTAGAAGTATGTGAATCTCCACAAACAATTGTCATTCCAGGCTGGGTAAAACCTTGTTCAGGCCCTATTATATGGACAATGCCTTGACGCACATCTTCCATTGAAAAATATTCTATTCCAAATTCTTTGCAATTTTTTTCAAGTGTCTCAACTTGCAGACGAGATTCAGGATCAGAAATCCCCTGATTTCTATCGGTAGTGGGAACATTATGATCAGCTACAGCAAGGGTTGTTTCAGGTCGTCTTACAATTCTATTATTTAATCTGAGGCCTTCAAATGCTTGTGGACTTGTGACCTCGTGAACTAAATGCCTATCAATATATAATGTAGTCCTGCCATCTACAGCTTTGCCGATAAGGTGAGAATCCCAAATTTTATCAAATAAAGTTTTCGCCATATTCTGATATTCTAAAGGTTTAATCGGTAGTTGTTAAAATTTAGCTTGTTGGTTTGCTCTTTAACCTAATCTGTTTTTGTTTCTAAATCTTTAACATGTTTATCTTGTTTTTCACGGATTCGAGCACGTTTTCCAGATAGTCCACGAAGGTAATAAAGCTTTGCTCTTCTTACATCACCTTTTCTCATTACAACTATTTCAGCAATATTTTGAGAGTAAGTTTGGAAAATTCGTTCAACACCTTCTCCATAAGAAATTTTTCTTACTGTAAATGAGGAATTAATGCCTCTATTACGTTTTGCAATACACACACCTTCAAAAGCTTGCAGTCTTTCTCGGGTTCCTTCAACAACGCGCACGCTAACTCGTAATGTGTCTCCTGGGCCAAACTCAGGATTCTTACGGCTTGAATCTAATTTATTGGCCTGAGTCTGGTTAAATTCTTCTATCTTGTTCATCTTATTCATCCATTCACTTATCTATGGTTAAATTCCTTGTAGGCTTGCCAAATATCAGGTCTTCTTTCTCGAGTAACTTGTTCGGCTTTTTCTTTTCTCCAAAGTCGAATCTTTTCATGGTCACCTGATAAAAGAATCTCTGGTACCTGTAACCCTTCCCAGTCTCTTGGTCGTGTGTACTGTGGGTATTCGAGAAGGCCTTGTTCAAAGCTTTCATCAGTTAACGAATCTTTATCTCCAGTAACATCAGGAAGTAGTCGTATAATTGAATCCAATAAAACTATTGCAGCAGGCTCACCTCCAGATAAGACATAGTCTCCAATGCTT
>CAZHAN010000014.1:0-11681 GCA_964530575.1 uncultured Rhizobiaceae bacterium
TAAAGTCCTAAGCCTAACCGGCCTCTGAGTCTCATAGGACCGTGGCAATTCAGGAGATTCTTTTTTAGAAAATGAAAAAATATTCATGTATTAATAACAATCTTTACGTCGGGGAAAAATTTCCTAATCAAGTATTCTTGTTTCACCTATAGCAAAAATCCAAATATCCTCGTCCTTAAAACCCTTTTTTAAGGCCTGCTCGCTAAAACGACTGGGAGCCTCAAAAGGATGTTCGTCACCTAATTGAATTGTACCCCAACCCATAGCAATAACTGTCCTCACTCCCATGTCAAAAGCCAAATCTATAGCCTCTTCCGGTGTAGTATGTGAATATTTCATCATCTCCCTTGGTTCATAAGCACCAATCCCGACAAAACCATAGTCAAAAGGGCCATACTTATCACCAATTTCAGAAAAATATGGAGCATAAGCAGTATCGCCAGAAAAATATATTCGTTTTCCAGATCCTTCAATAATAGCACCCATCCATAGAGAACGATTCTCATCAAAAAACCCTCTCCTAGACCAATGCCTTGCAGGTATAGAAGAAAATTTTATTCCATTGAATTCAATCTCTTCGTACCAATCAATCTCATATACTAATTTATACCCTATTTCGGTAAAAAAATTTCTTAGACCCAATGGAACTACAACAACTATTTTCTCTTTTTCAGGCAAAATTTCTAATGTTCTCTTATCAAGATGATCATAATGATTATGAGAAATTAATATCATATCAATGGAAGGAAGATTGTTAATAGAAATTCCCGGAGGAACGTAACGCTCAGGGCCTAGAAAACTAAATGGGGAAGCTCTTGGACTAAGAAACGGATCTGTAAGGATTATTCTTCCATCTAATTCAAGTAAAAATGTAGTATGTCCAATCCAGGTAAGAGAATCTTTCTTTCCAGCTGCAATAAATTCGGCAATAGCTCTATCTTCTGATATAATATGATTTGCAGGAATTTCTATTATACTATTATCGGAATTGCGCATTCTCTCCAATGAAAAGTTTAAGTATACCCCAAATGATACATTTCTTTCAGGAGCTCCCTGAAGATTTTTGAACCCATCCTTAGTGTGCCAAGATTTCTTAGAGTCTTGAGCAATAGCGGAAAATGAAATAACAAAAGGACCACATAAAGATATTGTGGTTATAATTATAATTTTAATTATATAATTCATTTTTCTGTTCTAATAAAATAACTTATGAATACTACTCTAAATTAAAGAATTGGATATTAATCATTTATGAAGCCAGTCATTCAAGTTTTTTCATTTATTGTATTAATATCTCTTGCCCTTGCTATAGGTGTTTTTGGTAGCCGTTACATCACTATTTCTAAACTGGAAGCAGACAAAGAAGTTGTAAATACTTCTGGAGAATCTCTCATAGGAGGGCCATTTATCCTTACTGACCAGGAGGGAAACATTGTCACACAAGAAGATCTCTTAGGTCACTGGTCCATTTTTTTCTTTGGATATACATCCTGTCCAGATATATGCCCACCTACATTACAAAATATCACATTAGCATTGAATCAACTTGGGGAAAGAGGAAACAAGATTATTCCTTACTTTATTAGCGTAGACCCTTGGCGCGACACCAAAGAAATAATGGCTGAATACGTTTCATATTTTCATCCAAATCTTGTGGGATTAAATGGAACCCCACAACAAATAGAAGTAATGACTTCCGCTTATAGAATTTTTTATAGTCCTAAAAATAAACCCACCACAAAAGACTACCTGGTTGAGCATTCATCTCTTCTATATTTGCTTGGGCCCGACGGAAGGTTTGTAACTCATTTTAACCACAACACCAGCATTGAAGAGCTTGCTGGAAAATTAGCTAATATACTATAAATAAAATTAAATATCTAAATTCGATACCTCGTGAGCATGGTCAGTTATAAATATTCGACGAGGCTCAACTTCTTCACCCATCAAAGTTGAAAAAACGTTTTTTGCCTCAACAATATCAGAAATTTTAACCTGAAGTAACGATCTTGCATTTGGATCAAGGGTTGTTTCCCATAATTGGTCCGCATTCATCTCACCTAAACCCTTATATCTTTGTATCGAAAGACCTTTCCGGCCAAATGTAAAAACAGCGTCTAGCAGTTGAGTAGGGGAAAGAATTGTCTTTTGGATATCTTTTCGTCTGAGAATAGCTGGAGTTAGATAGACGTCTTGAAGAAGGGGTGCTTTTTCATCAAGTTTTCTAGCCTCTGCAGAACTAATTAGTCTGCTATCAATTACATGAGCCTCCCTTACTCCTCTTACCATTCGAATTAGTCTAAGACCACCATCTTCATGAGGCTCTCCACTCCACCCTCTTTCAGTCTCAAGTGAAAGCTGATTAAGCCTTTTTGCAACATAGCTAGCAGCCTCCTGTGCTCTTTTCTCATCTTTCAAAGCTTCAGGATTAAGGGCGCCAGCTATCGCAGTTTGTTCGACAATCTCACTTGGATACCGCTGAGCAATAACACTTAATAATTTTCTAACACTCAATGCTTCCTCAACTAACGAGGCAAGATCTGGACCAGAACGTTCAGAGCTACTATTAATTGTTAATACAGCTTCTTCTATGCCTGTCTCAATTAAATGTTGTTCCATTGCACGTTCATCTTTTAAATATACTTCTGACTTCCCTCTAGTTGCCCTATAAAGAGGTAGCTCAGCTATATAAATATATCCTTTTTCAATCAGTTCTCTCATTTCACGAAAAAAGAAGGTTAGAAGTAATGTTCTAATATGAGCTCCATCAACATCAGCATCAGTAGCAATGATAATTTTGTGGTATCGGGCTTTGTCCACATTAAATTCATCACCTATGCCTGCCCCAATAGCCGTGATTAAAGTCCCGATTTCCTGCGACGAAAGAACTTTATCCAATCTAGCCCGTTGCACATTTAAAATTTTTCCCTTCAAAGGAAGTACAGCTTGTGATTTACGATCTCTTCCCTGTTTTGCAGTACCACCAGCTGATTCTCCCTCAACTAAAATAATTTCAGACTTTGCTGGATCTCTTTCCTGACAATCAGAGAGCTTCCCTGGAAGATTTGAAATATCCAAGACGCCCTTACGGCGAGTTAATTCTCTAGCTTTCCTTGCTGCCTCTCTTGCTGCAGCTGCATCATAAATCTTGGATACTACCGTTTTAGCTTCAGCGGGGTGTTTAGCAAACCAATCAGCGAGGGAATCCGAAACAACACTTTCAACAACTGTTCGGACTTCTGAGGAAACTAACTTATCTTTTGTTTGAGAAGAAAATTTAGGATCTGGTTGTTTAACTGATAAAACACAAGTGATTCCCTCTCGCGCATCATCCCCAGTGGGATGAACGTCCTTTTTCCCTCTCCCTCCTATTTCTGCAGAATAGCTATTTACCGTTCTAGTTAAGGCAGCTCGAAAACCAGCTAAATGAGTTCCGCCATCTCGCTGAGGAATATTATTTGTAAAACACAGGACATTTTCTATGTAACTATCATTCCATTGTATTGAGACTTCGACAGTTGTTTTATCTTTTTTCCCAGAAATCATTATGGGAGGGTTGAATAAAGGGGTTTGATTTCTATCGAGATATGTAACAAATTCCTCAATTCCACCATCATAGTGGAAAATCATTTCCTTCGTCTCAACACTCCTTAAATCTTCAAGTATTACTTTTAGTCCTGAATTTAAGAAAGCAAGTTCTCTTAATCGGTGCTCAAGAGTTGAAAAAATAAATTCAATATTTCCAAAAATTTTATCAGAAGGGATAAAACAAACTTCTGTTCCAGTTTTTCCTTCTGAATCCCCACTAACGCTTAATGGCGCCTCTGGCTCCCCCTCAATAAAACGCATGGAATATTCTTTGCCATCTCGCCAAATACGCAATTCAAGCCATGCCGATAGTGCATTTACAACTGAAACGCCAACACCATGGAGTCCTCCGGAAACTTTATAACTATTTTGATCAAACTTTCCTCCGGCATGTAAGTGGGTCATTATGACTTCAGCTGCTGAAACACCCTCTTCTTCATGAAGGTCAACTGGAATTCCCCTTCCATTATCCGTAACAGTTACAGAGCCATCTGGATTAAGGGATACACTTACTTGATTACTATAGCCCGCCAATGTTTCATCAACCGCATTATCTACAACCTCATAAACCATCTGATGTAAGCCGGAGCCATCATCGGTATCTCCGATGTACATCCCTGGACGCTTACGAACTGCATCCAGACCTCGCAATACTTTAATGGAGTCAGCCCCATACTCCTCTGTGGAATTTATTTGGGATTCAGCCATATCTGTCATTACATCTTTTCCTAACTAACACGCCCATCAAGAACGTTTAAAAATTGTGCGCGATCTTTTAAACCCGTGAAAAATGAAGTGTCAGTACCTGTAGCCCAAATTTGGGATCCAAAACCAAGCATAGTATCAAAAATTTCTGCCCGACGGGACTCATCTAGATGAGCAGAAACTTCATCTAGCAGGAGAATAGGAGAAACACCCAGGCTTGCTACAAGACGTGCATCAGCCTCAAAAATTGTTAATAATAATGACTTTTGTTCTCCAGTAGAACACTGACTAGCAGGCATTCCGCGAATATGAATTATCTCCAAATCACTCCTGTGGGGTCCACAGGAAGAACCGCCCACTATTACATCTTTCTCCCTGGCACTTTCTAGGGCAGAGCGAAATCTTGTCTCTACATCTAAAGCAGGTTCAGCTTCCAGCCAATCCTCTACATCTCCAGAAACCTTGATTCTAACTTTGGCATTTGGTGTATCTAGATTTGAAATTACATCACAAAGTCGTGAAATATAATCCAGACGCTGGGCAGCAATTGCAGTACCTAACTGAGCAATAGTCTCTTCCAAAGCAGAAATCCATCTGGATTCCCTACTGGATTCTTTCAATAATTTGGACCGTTGCCTCATAGTTCTTTCATAAGCTGAAACACGCGAGGCATGGGAGGGCTCAATACCGGCAGTTAAATGGTCTAGAAACCTTCTTCGCCGAGAAGAGCTGTCTGTAAACATTCTGTCCATCGCAGGGGTAAGCCAACGAATTGTTACTACCTCAGCCAAAGCGGACGTACCCCGAACCTTCTTGCCATTGATTCGAAGCACACGACGTTCACTCATAGAAAAGCTTTCACTCTGCTTAGTTTCTGCATTTATTCCACCTTCAACACCGGTTCCTATATCGATAAATCCAGAAGAACTATCTAACTGCACAGCCACCCCCCAGTCATTTTTTGGAGAAGATTCAATAAAACCATCTCTATAAGCAAGATCCGCAAGTTTAGCTCTACGAAAACCACGCCCTGGAGCTAACAAGGACACAGCTTCGAGTAAATTCGTTTTCCCAGCCCCATTTGGCCCGATCAGAACTACACTTAATGGTTCAAGATTAAGACGCAGACTTTTATAGCTTCTAAAATTAGTAAGAGTTAGCTTACTTACATTAAGCTCTAATGACCTGGATGGTTCTTCAATGGTCGAAGAGCCAACCAAACTTGTGGTAGCAACATTCACAATAATTACACACGCATCGGCATAAGGACGTAAAGTGAAGTATTATCCTCTTTATCAGAAACAACAGTAGGTGAAACGGCATCATTAAGGAGAAGAATGGCAGTTTCACCATCAATCTCGTTTAAAATATCCATCAAATACTTTGCATTAAAACCGATTTCTAGCTTCTCAGAACTATAATCAACCGGGACCTCGTCAGTTGCGCTGGCGTTATCTGATGATGAAGCTGAAAGAATAGCTTTATTTTCTTCTAAAATAACCTTAACTGCTCGAGATTTCTCGGTAGAAACTGTTGAAACCCTATCTATTGCAGCCATAAACAAGCTCGCACTTACCTCAGCTCGCTTTTCATTGGCATCAGGAATAACTCTCTCATAATCTGGAAAAGTGCCATCAATTAACTTGGAAGTTAACCTTCCCCCACTAAAGTCAACGCGGATTTTTGCATCGGATAATGCTACAGAAAGATCCCCTTCTAGACCCTCTGTAAGTCGTGAAACCTCATTAACAACTTTTCGAGGAATGATTACTCCTGGAATAGACTTAGCGCCCTCTGGTAGCTTTATATCTGCTCTGGCCAGACGATGACCATCCGTAGCTACAGCTCTTAAAAAACCATCAGCTTCAGCTGCATGCAAATACACGCCAGTCAAATAATAACGAGTTTCTTCAGTAGAAATTGCAAACTTAGTCTTCTCAAAAAGATGCCGAAGATCAGAAGCACTAATTTCAAATCTATGAGGAAAGTCTCCCTCAGGAACCACTGGAAAATCCGACCTATCAAGGCACGGAAGATGGAATAATGAGTTGCCAGAATGTAGGCGAAGTCGGCCATCAGATTCACCTGAAAGCTCAATTTGCGAACCATCTGGGAGTTTCCTCACTATATCGTAAAGAGTTTGAACTGGTACAGTTGTGCCACCTTCTTGTTGCACGGAAGCCTCTATTTCCTCTAACATCCAAAGATCTAGATCACTCGCAGTTAATGAGAGTCGATCAGCGTTAGCTTCTAAAAGTACATTAGAAAGAATAGGGATAGTGTTGCGACGCTCAACAACACTCTGCATATGGCCCAAAGATTTAAGAAGGGCTGAACGCTCAATGCTTAATTTCATCTTTCAAACACTACCATTTGTTTCAAAATACCGATGTTATCACAATCAAATTAGTGACTTCAGATCAATCAGTCTAAGACCAAAAGTCCTTACCGAATAGAGGGTTAGTAAGCGGAACAATGATGAAGTTCCCAATAACCCCCACCTAGTAATTAATTATAGCAAAAAGATAGGGAAACCGCACCTGATTTTAGGGACAATTTTACACTATATGTATCTGTTATATAATGTTTTTTAGAACCAGGCCAATATGCCATTGAGTCTTAGTTCTCTAGCATCCTTTTTAAGAGCTGAACATCCTCTCCAATAGCAGCATCAACTTGCTGAAGTTCGTCTATTTTTCTAACGGCATGCATAACTGTTGTATGATCACGGCCACCAAATTTTCTGCCAATTTCTGGCAAACTTCGGGTAGTTAATTGCTTACAAAGATACATAGCAACCTGTCTAGGACGTGCAACTGCACGTGCCCGCCTTGGAGAATGCATATCTCCCACCCTCACATTAAAGTGCTCAGCCACTCTTTTTTGAATATCCTCAATTGATATTCTCTTATCATTAGCACGTAATAAATCCTTTAATACTTCTTGTGTAGTTTCAAGATTAATGGGCTGACCAACAAGATTTGAATAAGCAAGGACTCTATTTAGCCCACCTTCAAGCTCCCTAACGTTTGAAGTAATTTTATGGGCCAAAAACTCCAAAACAGGAGCTGGGACATCAGCGGTCATCTGTTCAGCTTTATTTTGGAGAATGCCAAGTCTGAGCTCATAATCTGTAGCATGAATATCTGCTACAAGGCCCCACCCTAAGCGTGATCTCATCCTTTCCTCCATCAGATCCAGATCAGATGGAGATCGATCTCCAGAAATAATAATTTGTCTATTTTGTTCTATTAGAGCATTGAAAGTATGGAAAAATTCTTCCTGGGTAGATTCTTTCCCAGCTATAAACTGAACATCATCGATCATAAGAACATCGACCGATCGAAACTGTTTTTTAAAGGCCATCACATTTTTGTATCTAAGGGATCTAATAAATTCATACATAAATCGCTCAGCCGAAAGATAAACTACCCTCCGCTCGGGGTGCTTAGCCCTTATAGAGCTAGCTATCGCATGCATAAGATGAGTTTTACCAAGCCCAACTCCACCAGCTAAATAAAGCGGATTAAAGGGAGATGTGTCTGCTTCGGCAACTCTACTCGCCGCCGCAAAAGCAAGTTCGTTGGGTTTGCCTACAACAAAATTATCAAAAGTAAACCTTGGATCCAAATCCAACTCTACAGCACCATTCCGGTTTTTGTTATGCGGGTTGGCTTCTTTAGCTAGATCAGAACGAAAAACTCCAACTTTTGCAGATGAAATTGCTTGAATTTCGACTGGGTAATTATTACCGGTTATTTCATGCCAATATAATCGTATTAAATCTGCATAATTCTTAACAACCCAATCCCTCATAAAATTAGTAGGCACCTTAATAAGAAGAGAGCCATCATTAGCAGGGGAAACATCAAGATTCCTTAACCAACTATTGTATGCAGCATCTCCAACCTTTTCCCGAAGTTTTAAACTTACTTTTGTCCAATAAAGACTATAATCATAGTCTTTATTCCGAGCATCTGAATAATTATTTTCAGTCATGATTGCATCCATGGTAGCCCGAGGGCCTTCCATCCAGAAACCGAACCCCGGTGATTATTTGAATCATGAACCCCCTCAAATCCGCCGGCAAGATTATAACATCTGGAATAACCAACATTTGATAAAGCACCGGCGGCACTGGCTGAACGAGCTCCAGAGCGACATATAAAAATTATAGGCGTATCTAAATCAGGGATTCTTTCGGTAATTTTATCAATAAATTGAGGGTTAACTGTATTCTCAGGGAATAACTGCCATTCAATTAATAGTGGTTGCTTAGATAGCTCGTTTAGATCGGGGACTCCTACATATGACCACTCTGCAATTGAACGAACATCTACAAGAACTGAGGTTAAATCTTTAGTTAACATTTCCCACGCTTCCTCTGGGGCAATATCTGCAACGTACCCAACCACCTAAAGAATAAACCTCTCTGTTGAGATATTATTTTCCATGACTGTATCCCCCAATACCCCAAACAAACAAAGGTGTAGATTTTACTTACTTTACATCAAGAAACAGATTGAATTACAAAATATATTTATAATTAAGTAATTAAAAAAAAACAAACTAGATTACTTAACCTAAGAATAACTCAGATAAGTTAAACCTCTACTACAAAGATACAATGAGTTTAATTTATCCTGTAAGAATTAATGTAACGAATTGTTAACTACAATCCAACGGGATCGAAAAGCGAACACTGAAGAATCTTTTTTTAGTGTGACACGAGAGCCGCGGATAAAAAAAAGGCCTTATAAAACTAAGGCCTAAAAAAACAAAAAAATAATTGTTAATTTCAACTGTTCATTAATTTAATTCGAGCAGAAAGACGTGAAATTTTTCTAGATGCAGTATTTCTATGCATAATTGGCCCAACACTCCGCATTATTTCTGGTTGTGCCTCACGCAATGCTACCTCAGCAAGTTTTTTATCTCCGCCAGCTATTGCTTGCTCAACATTACGCACAAAGGTCCTCACGCGACCTCTTCTATCACGATTAATTAATGCCCGACGCAAATTGCGTCTAATTCTTGTAATGGCGGACTTATGGTGAGCCATCTGAAAACCTTATTTAATAGTTTAATTATAAAAACCAAGAGATAGGGTGTATATCTACGGAAAACCTACACGTCAAGGCGATACAGTTCTTAAGGGGCTTAAAGAGAACCTGACTACTAGCCTTTCAGCAGTTTTTTCAAAAACTAGCCTAAGAAGCTCATTCTCTCGAATAAAGCGACCTCCATCCAATGGAATCCAGCCGGGCTGTGGTAAAGTATTAGAATAAAATTCAATTACCAATTGCTCAGGTACTTTTCCAGAGGCATCGATGCTAATAATTCTTCCTTCAGGATTATCAAAAATTAAAGCAGATGTTGAAATTTCTTCCAGACCATCCATAAGTGGCAGATCGGGAATTATAGAAAAGAACCCTTCCTGAGAATTTGCTGAAGAAACGGAACCCACTATCAAAAAAAACCCCCAGAAAAATATGAACACAATTTTCATCGTTGTCTCCTGGAACACCAAAAAGTAGATCTGCCACTTAGTTTAATTTTTTTTACTTTACAGCTATTGTTGGGCCCACAGTCTCCACAAGAAAGCCCCTCCTTACCATAAACTTTCCATTGATGTTGAAAATAACCAACCTCTCCAGTTGTGTGGACAAAATCTCTGAAGGATGACCCACCAGAAGCAATTGCTACTGACAATACTTCTCGAATAGAGTCGATTAATCTCTTAATTCTCAATTTTTTTAGGGAGCTTGCTGGAACTAAAGGAGATATTCCGGCCAAGAATAATGCTTCGGAAGCATATATATTCCCTAATCCGGCTATCACTCTCTGATCCATCAAAATATTCTTTATAGGTGAATTGCGTCTAGCAAAAATTTTAGCTAAAAATTCCCAATTCAATTGATTATCAAATGGTTCTGGGCCCATTCTACATAATAAAGGGTGAGAATTTAGTTTTGATTCATCTGTTATTGCCATAATACCAAATCTCCGAGGATCTCGGTATATAACCTTGTCCAGGCTATCAAATAGAAAAATTACATGATCATGTGGACCATATGTAGATTGGCTAACCTTACTAAACACAATTTGTCCGGACATTCCAAGATGGATCAATAACAATTTTCCACCAGAAAAATAACAAAGAAGATATTTTCCTCTACGTCCAACTTCAATTAAAGTCCTTCCATTAAGTTTTTTTTCAAAATTCCTAGGAAAAGGGATACGTAAATTATTTCTTCTCTTTTTGAGATTTACTAATTTTCTGCCCTTAAGCTTACTTTCTAAGGCTATTCTAACTGTTTCAACTTCTGGGAGCTCGGGCATAAAACTTTTTCATCCTAATCAATAAACTTTATGTCAGCAAAATGTAGCGGGATTCGGGGCCTCTTGCTATTGTCTAACAATGGAAGATGATAAATCAAAATATTCAGCTAAGCCCAACCAAAAAGTATTTTTTGGAAATAGTACAGTTAATGCATCTGAAAAAACTCCATTGGTTAGCGCTCTTTTCGAAAGTATAGCTGGTAAATATGACCTCATGAATGACCTTATGAGCCTGGGGATCCATCGTCGATGGAAAAACGCAATGGTAGCAAATTTAAACCCACATCCATCCATTAATATGGTTGATGTCGCTGGGGGAACTGGTGATATAGCATTCAGAGTCTGGGAGAAAATATCTCAATCTAATAAATCAATGAATAACTGCAGAATAACTGTTTGTGATTTAACGCCAGGGATGGTGATTCATGGAAGAGACCGGGCACTAGATAGAGGCATAATTGATAGAATAGGCTTTATTGCTGCAAATGGAGAGGATCTACCCATTGCAAGCTCTTCCCAAGATGCAGTTACCAATGCATTTGGCTTGCGCAACATAACTGACGTGAATAAATCACTCTTGGAGGTCAAGAGAGTTCTTAAAAGAGGAGGGAGATTTCTTTGTTTAGAGTTTGGAGGCCCAGTCAGGCCAGAAATCTCTTTATTTTACGATAGCTATACTAAAAAACTTCTTCCAAAGATTGGCCAAATAATTACAGGTGAAGGCGACGCCTACCGCTACCTTCACGAAAGTATAAATAAATTTCCAAAACGTACTACAGTAGCAAAATGGATTGAGGATTCTGGCTTAAGCAGAGTTAAAACAAAAACCTACTCTGGTGGGATAGTAACCCTTTATTCTGCATGGAGGCTTTAAGCTTTGATTCGATCCTCCCGAAACATATTCCGATCATATAAAATAATCCGTGCTCTTGGGCGTTGTTATCCATGCCCTTGGGTGCTGTAATCCGTGCTCTGGGGCGCTGTAATCCGTGCCTCTGGGGCTGCAATCTGTGCCTGGGTGCTGTAATCCGTGCCCCTGGGCGCTG
>CAZHAN010000014.1:11691-16171 GCA_964530575.1 uncultured Rhizobiaceae bacterium
GTTGTTTGGGAGCAACATTTGTCCTTTATGACTTAGCTCTTCCAAAGCCAATATGTTGGATATTTTCCAAGATAGGTGACAAGCCAAGAAAAGAATTTGAAGACCTAAGGAAAGGCCAAAGACTTTCTGAGCTTTTGCAAAGTCTTGGTCCAAGTTTTATTAAGATGGGGCAAGCTCTTTCCACTCGCCCTGACCTAGTAGGTAATGAAATTGCTGACGACCTTAGTCAACTACGAGATAGCCTTTCTCCTTTTCCAGCTTCAGAGGCAATAGAAATGATTGAAAAACAGCTTCAAACCAAGTTAGAAAATCTGTTTCAATCATTTGAAAATGAACCCATAGCTGCAGCATCTATAGCTCAAGTTCATATTGCTAAACTTCCAAACGATCTAGAAGTAGCAGTAAAAGTACTTAGGCCAAATATCGAAGAATTTTTTCACAGAGATACAGATTATTTTCTATGGATAGCTGAAATTCTAGAGTGGCTACTTCCAAACATTAGGAGATTAGGCCCCATAAGTGTTGTAAAAACTTTTCGTGCTGCTGTAGAAGCAGAAATGGACCTTCGGTTAGAGGCAGCCGCAGCATCAGAACTAGGAGAAAATTTCCAGGATCAAAACACCTTTAAAGTCCCATCGATAGATTGGAAAAGGACTGATCGGAGAGTAATGACCGCGGAGAGGGTGAACGGTATTCCACTTAAAGATCGGGAAAGCTTAATTTTAAACGGACGCAATCCAGATATTGTAGTAAAAAATCTACTTTCATCATTTTTAATCCAAGCCTTTAGAGATGGTTTTTTCCATGCAGACCTCCATCAGGGAAACCTGTTTGTGGATGAGAATAATAATATTCTAGCCGTTGATTTTGGAATTATGGGTCGTCTTGACAAAAAAACTCGACGATATGTTGCTGAAGTTCTGTTAGCCTTTCTAGCCGGAGATTATCATCGAGCGGCCGAAATTCATTTTGAAGCTGGATATGTCCCCCAAGATAAATCTATTGCTGCGTTTGCCCAAGCATGTCGATCATTTGGAGAACCTATTTTGGAATACAACCCAAAAGAAATCTCAACAGGTAAATTATTAGCGGCTCTGTTTGAGGTTACTGAATCGTTTGAAATGAAAACTCAGCCCCAGCTCTTACTCCTTCAGAAAACAATGGTGGTAGTTGAAGGTATCTGCAAAAGTCTTGCACCTAATCTAGACATTTGGGCAATTGCCAGAGAAACACTAGGAGATTGGGCAACCCAAAACCTAGGTCTGCAGTCTAGAGCTATGGAGGCAGCAGAAGAATTTGCCGGAGCTTTTAGAAGATTCCCAAATCTTGTGGCACAAGCTGAAAAAGCAGCTGATACAATCGCTGAAGGTAGCTATCGGGCCCAAAAAAATCAACTAAATGAAAGGGAGCCAGGAGATCTAGGGCAAAAAAACAGAAATTTATTTAGCCATAGAATACTATATGGCATCATTGGAACTCTAATTTTGATAACTATTTATCAAATTTCTTCATAAGTGGTGACTTGCACAGTTTAATTTAGGGTATTAAATTAAATCTACAATAATTTATTGGAAAATATATTTATCAAGTATTGTAAGGAATAGCTTTGCCTAATCTAGAAGAAAATCTTTCTGGTCAACGAATATTACTCATAATCACCGGAGGGATATCTGCATATAAATCCCTAGAACTAATTCGACTGCTTAAGGAGCAAGGAGCGAATATAAGTTGCGTATTAACTGACTCTGGATCTAAGTTTATTACCCAGCTATCAGTTGAGACTCTTATTGGAAAGCCGGTGAATAATAATCTTTTTTCATTGACCAAAAAAAATGAAATTAACCACATTGACCTCGCAAGAAACGTAGACCTAGTTGTTATAGCTCCTGCAACTGCAGATTTTATTGCAAAAATGGCACATGGATTAGCGGATGATTTAGCATCGACACTAGTTCTAGCTACCAATTCACAAATTTTGTTAGCTCCAGCAATGAATACCCAAATGTGGAATCATCCTGCCACACAACGAAACATCAAAATTATCAAACAAGATGGAATAAATATAGCTAATCCTACAAAAGGCGATTTAGCTTGCGGTGAAAATGGTATTGGCCGGATGCTTGATCCAGAAGAAATTTTACTAACTATCCAAAAGACACTGCAGGAAGATAAAGAGCAACAACTCACTGGAGTTAAAGTTTTAGTTACTTCAGGCCCAACTCACGAAGCTCTCGATCCAGTTAGATACTTAGGAAATCTTTCTTCTGGAAAACAAGGCTATGCTGTTGCAGCTGCGCTTGCAGAAAGGGGTGCAAAAGTTGAACTTGTCAGTGGCCCAACACAAGAACAAACCCCATTCGGAGTTAAAATACATAGGGTACAAAATGCCCGTGAAATGCTTGCAGCAGCCGAAGCCTCTCTTCCAGTTGATGTAGCTATCTGTACAGCAGCAGTTGCTGATTGGCGGGTTAAAAGGGAGTCAGTAAATAAAATTAAAAAGTCGGGGCAAGTTCAAACCCTGGAACTCATTGAAAATCCCGATATTCTTGCATCATTGTCGCAAAGGTCTACATTAAGACCCTCTCTAGTAATTGGATTTTCAGCTGAGACCCAAAGTAATTCACAGAAACTCATCAAACTAGCAAACCAAAAACGATCTTTAAAGGGTTGTGATTGGATGCTTGCAAATGACATCTCGTCACATACAGGTGTTCTTGGGGGTGAAATGAACACTGTCCATTTCATTACTGATAACAACCAAGAATCATGGCCAAAATCAGCTAAAACAAAGATTGCTACCAGACTAGCAGAAAAAATTGCTGACCATATTTCATCCTCAGCATTACCACCAGCGTGATAATAAAAGAATCCATATCCATCCCTATAAAAAAAAATAAGGGTTGTGAAGATTTAGGCCTACCTAGTTATCAAACCTATGGATCTTCTGGAATGGATCTTTTGGCAGCAGTAGAAAAGGAAATATTTCTTACCCCTGGCGAAAGAGCTTTAATCAATACTGGGATCTCAATTGAATTACCTCATGGTTACGAGGCGCAAATTAGGCCCCGATCAGGACTAGCAACAAACTCAGGAATTACTGTCCTAAATACTCCAGGAACTATAGATTCTGATTACCGTGGTGAAATAAAAGTATTACTAATCAACCTAGGTGGTAAAAGATTTCGCATTTCGCGCGGGATGAGAATTGCACAAATAGTTTTTGCGACGATAGACCATATTTGTTGGGATGAAAGAAAAAAACTTCAAGAAACATCCAGAGGGAAAGATGGATTTGGCTCAACCGGACAGGATTCTTCCTCTAACAAGAGTTAGCCGGTAATTTTTATTTAATAGCGAGTAATTTTTATGGTGAAAATTTCAAAGAAGCTAAGATACGCACTCGAAGCAGTATTAGACATTTCATATAATTCTAGTACGGAACCAACCCAATCGCGAGAAATCACCTACAGACAAGGCATACCCCAGAGGTATCTTGAGCAAGTAATGCAAAGGTTAGTTCGGGCCGGACTACTTAAGGGAGTTAGAGGTCCAAGAGGGGGTTATAGATTGGCTAGGGAGAGAAGGAGAATCACTGTCGGTGATATAGCTAGGGTTGTACATCAAGCAGAAGATAACGGAAAAGTTACTGATAACAGAAATTCTGAGCTGGCATCCAAAGTCGTCTTGCCAATGTGGAAAGACGTCGAAAAAAATATCATGAAGGAACTTGATTCAATCACACTAGATGACCTCTGTAAGCAAGGCCAAGCCCAAGGCGTACTTAAAATGGTTAATAATAAAGCCCAATTTGATATTTAATTTAGAAAGTAAGTTCATGAAAAAACACTTAGAAACAGAAGGCAGAGGAGTAGTTTATAACTCAATACTTGAAACTATTGGTAATACTCCTTTAGTCAAGTTACCCAGACTAACAAAACATTTTAATGTGAAAGCTAATGTGCTTGCTAAATTGGAATTCTTTAATCCAATGGCATCAGTCAAAGACCGCCTTGGCATTGCAATGGTTGAACAGGCTGAAGAAGAAGGAAAACTTAACCAAGACTCAGTTATAGTTGAACCAACGTCAGGAAATACTGGAATTGCTTTAGCATTTATAGCTGCAGCAAAAGGATATCCCCTTATTCTCACAATGCCAGAGAGTATGTCGATGGAAAGAAGAAAGATGTTAGAATTTCTTGGTGCTAAAATAGAACTTACCCCTGCAGAACGGGGGATGTCTGGAGCAATTGAGAGGGCCAATGAAATTGTAGATAAGCAGAAAAATGCGGTGATACTGCAACAATTTGAAAATCCTGCTAATCCTGAAATTCATCGTAGAACTACTGCTAATGAAATATGGAATGATACAAATGGTTCAATAGATGTTTTAATTTCAGGAGTAGGGACTGGCGGAACATTAACTGGCGCTGGTGAAGTCTTAAAAGAATTAAAACCAGACCTAAAAATTATTGCTATTGAA
>CAZHAN010000015.1:0-15129 GCA_964530575.1 uncultured Rhizobiaceae bacterium
AGCGCATACGAGTGCTTTGCCCTGCCGCTAAAACTACTGAGGCTAGATGTTTATCTTTCATTTAGGATATATTTTCTTTATTCATAATTAGACAGATAGTACCTTTACCAATCGCAATGTGCCACAAGCTAACTCAATTCGCCAATTCACGACTTCCTAAGAGATTTTTCAAATGACAAAAAATACGATTTTATTCGACCTAGATGGAACCTTAGTAGATACAGCCGCTGATTTAGCCTGGGCCTTAAATCAAGCAATATCACCAATTGACAGACGACAAATCAGTGTAGATGAGGTTAAGGGCATGATTGGGGGTGGAATAGCTAATTTAGTCAAATTAGGCCTCAATGCTACAGGTGGCGATATCGAGCAATCTCAATTTCAACTGATAGTTGAAAACTGTAAGACCCTTTATAATGATCATATTGCTGATAATAGTAGACCTTACCCTGGAGTAGTTGAAGCTCTAAAGGAGCTCTCAAATATAAATATTAAAATGGGAGTATGTACAAACAAGCCCGAATTAGCAGCAAAAAAATTACTATCTTCTCTCAGTCTAGATTCTTGGCTTCCAACAGTTATTGGCGGGGATTCTTTACCTATAAAAAAACCTAACCCAAGAATGGCAATAGAACTGTTAGGTTTACTTAATTCGGACAATAAACAGGCAATCATTGTTGGCGACAGCATTACAGACATCGAGCTTGCTAAAGCTGCAGATATTCCGGTTGTACTTGTAAATTATGGTTATTCAAAAGATCCGGTAGAGTCTCTAGGCGCGCATAAGGTAATATCTAGCTTTGGATCTCTTCCGGATATATTAACTTCAATTTAATATTGTCGAATATAAGAAAACTTAATAAAAATACACCAATACTTTGAATTAATAATAGGTTAAGTCTTGCATTCTCATAAAATTAAATCACTTGCATTGGCTGTAAGAGAAATTGCTCTCATTGCAGGGAAAGAAATACTAAAAATTTATGAAAGTGATTTTTCTATTAAACAAAAGTACGACAAATCGCCTGTTACATCTGCCGATGAAGCGGCTGAGAAGATCATTCTTGAGCAACTGTCTATGCTTGAGCCTAGGTTACCGGTATTAGCTGAAGAAAGTTTTTCAAGAGGAAATATTCCAAATATCGCTGAGGGCCCATTTTGGGCAGTTGACCCTCTTGATGGTACTAAGGAATTTATAAATAAAAATGGAGAGTTTACTGTTAACATTGCATTGATTGAAAACCATAAGCCAATTGCTGGAGTAGTTCACGCACCTGCACTCAATAATTTATATCTTGCACTTGGACCAAACACGGTTACTGAAGAAATCAATGGTCAAAAACCAAAAGAAATTAAAGCTAATACTGTAAACGAAAATAATCTAATAGTTGTTGCCAGTCGCTCCCACAGAGACTTCGAAACGGAAGATTATTTATCTACACTAAAGATATCAAAAATTACGTCTGCGGGAAGTTCATTAAAATTTTGCTCGATCGCCTCCGGTAATGCCGATATATATCCACGCTTTGGTACTACAATGGAATGGGATACTGCTGCAGGTCACGCAATTCTCTCTGCTGCAAATGGCTCAGTCAAAACTATAGATGGAAAGGATTTGAAGTATGGAAAACCAGGTTTTAAAAATCCTGGTTTTATTGCCTGGGGTAATCGCGTTTAATTAATGATCCTTTACGAACTCTAATGGACTACCCATTGGAACGCCGATTAATTCATCTTCACGCATAACTACATTTCCAGAAATAATTGTAATTTTTGGCCAGCCTTTGACCATATCTCCATTAAAGGGTGTCCACCCACAACGGCTAGCTATCCAATCATTAGAGATTATTCGATTAGCATTAGTATCTATTAGGGTAAGATCAGCATCATAGCCAATCGCAATTTTTCCTTTATTTTTAATTCCAAAAATATTAGCAGGTGAAGTACTTATTAAATTTGTCAATCTCTCTAAACTGAGATGGCCTGATGACACATGATTTAACATAATTGGAAGCAATGTTTGGACCCCTGGCATTCCAGAAGGACTGTTAGGATAATCATTATTCTTTTCTTCAATTGTATGTGGGGCATGATCAGATCCAATAACATCTACTACCCCATCCTCAATTCCCCTCCAAAGAGAATCTCTATGAATCACATCTCTAATTGGTGGGTTCATTTGTGCTAAAGTTCCTAAACGATCATAACAATCAGGTGAAACTAATGTTAAATGTTGTGGGGTTACTTCAACTGAAGCAAGTTTTTTATGTTGTTGCAAAAGTTGTATTTCCTCAGATGTACTGACATGAAGGACATGTATTCGTCTACCTGTCTCTGCTGAAATCTTAATAAGTCTCTTTGTCGCGTTAAGAGCTGTCTGAGCATCTCTCCACTCTGGATGAGCATGAACATCGCCTGCTTTCTCTGCCAAAACCTTTCTTTCAATTAGCCTGAACTCATCTTCAGAATGGATGGCCATCCTTCTTTTGCCAGATCTCATAGCTCGTCTAAGGGTCTCATCATCAGAAACAAGAAGTCCTCCTGTAGATGAACCCATAAAAATTTTAATACCTGAACATCCTGGCAATATCTCTAGATCTGCAAGCTCATCTGCATTTTCAGGTGTTGCCCCAAGATAAAATGCATAATTACACCAAGCCCTTCCTAATGCTCTTTGGAGTTTATCTTCAAGGGCAGAAGAGCTAGTAGTCGGTGGGTCTGTATTGGGCATTTCAAAGATAGAGGTAACGCCACCAAGAACTGCAGCACTTGTGCCTGTGCTTAAATCCTCCTTATGCTCATTCCCGGGCTCCCTAAAATGTACCTGAGAATCAATAATGCCTGGCAAAATATGTAGCCCTTTAGCATGCACTACAGTTCCAGCGCTTTTTTTGGACAAATCACCTAAAGCAACAATGCTACCATCTCGAACACCCAAATCCGCGTGAACTATCCCAGATGGCGTTACACACTGCCCTCCACTAACAATCAAATCAAATAAGCTTGTCACAGTTACCTCAAAATCTGTTCATAAAAATTTATATATTTCTTAACAACGGCATCCTCTGTAAACAAATTTTTCCAAACGGCATGACCTCTATCTGCTAAAGACTTAGCTAAATTTTCATCCGAAATAACCTTCCTGATAGCATCAGCCAAACTAATGGGATCATCAACGGGAACGAGTAGTGCATCTTCGCCATCGTTTACTAAACCCAATGGACCAGCAGAGGCAGCAACTATAAGAGGCTTCTTAGCGGCCCAAGCCTCTATCATCACTGTACCAAATGGTTCATATCGGGAAGGCATTACAACAACATCTGCTGCTGAAAGAAGCGCCTCCCTATCTTCACGCCACCCAAGAAAGCGTACCCTACCATCGAGCCCTAAATCTAATGATAACTTCCTCAATTCATTTTCTATAGGGCCGTCTCCTACAATCCAAAGCCATGCCCCAGGAGTCTTCTCCAGCGCTTTAAGCAATATATCAAATGCTTTTTTTTGATGTAATCTGCCAAGAGCTACGATTAGTGGAACATCCGCTGGGGTATTAAAGGCCTCTCTAGAAAGCGGTTCAGACTCCAAGTGCCTTGAAAAAGTTGGAAGATAATATGATTTATCGATACTCCATTTACCGGTTTTACGCATGAATTCAACTATTTTATTTGTTACTCCAACTACATAGTCACATTTACGAAAGTATTTTGGATCATAGTATCCACCAAGCCAACCGACATGCACGTAACTCCCTGTAGGACAGTGATAAGTAGCCCGATTCATCCAAGTCTGGACAATATGAGGATTCCATTCACGAATTTCATTTAAAAGTTTTTGTTTAGTTATAAAATCAAATCTTCCTCTAAATGGAAACTCAATAACATCTAATCCATTAGTTCTAAGAAGGTTAGTTATTGCAGACTCAGATCGAACAACAATTTTTTGTTCAACATCTGTTTTCTTAAGAGCGGAAACAAGATCGCTAAAAAATGTCTCAGCACCCCCCTGTTTAGCTCCAGCCATAATTTGCAAAACTTTCAAGATATAACCTAACCAAATGTTGAAGTAGATTGAGATAAAGATTGTGAATTAATTCTATTCCATAATTCAATAACTGCAGATTCAACCATATCTACGCTTAGTGATTCCATAAGGCTTGAATTGCGATAATGTCGACTATTGCGCAACTCTAATAGACTATCATAGCTATCACTTGTTCTAACAAATGAACAATGATCCCCCCATGGGGCATATAATTCTTCCCTACTTGGGCCAAATAGACCTAGAGTAGGCGTTTGTGCTGAAGCTGAAATATGCATTAAACCCGAATCGTTTCCAATAAAGAATCTACATTGCTGAAGACACGAAGCAGCAGATAGAATATCACACCCACCAACTAAATCTATTAGTCTATCTTTAGGTATTTTTTTTAATAAGGGTAATATTGAGTCTCTTTCAGATAATGAGCCAAAAACTGCAACTTTATAACCTTCAAAAATAGATTCATTGGCGGTTAATCTTCCAATTATTTCATAAAACTTTTCTGAACTCCACTGCTTGCCTTTCCAATTTGCAGTTGGACCAACTGCAAAGACTGGAACTGAAGGAGGAATGAGTTCTTTTGCTTTGGTTATAAGCGATTCACTTAACCAAATCACAGGATTTACAACATCGTCAAGGTTAAGAAAATTTGTGAGATCTACGACCTGATGATTAAATTTATTGCCTTTACGATAAATATATTTTTTCTTGGAAAATAAAAAATAAGCAATAAGTGAAGAACGTAAATCAACAACAATATCCCATCGCTTCGACCTAACTTTTTTCCATAATTTTAACCAATGCATATGATTGGGTAATTTCCTGAGGGAAATAATTTCCTCCAAACCAGGCATAAGGGAGAACAGTGGGGCGGCATCTGGGCCACAAGCTAAAGTTATTTCAATATCTTTATGGGTATTAATTAGATGATTGAGTAGGCCAGTTGAAAGAACTGCATCACCAATTCTGTTGGAGGTGATAAATAGCACTTTCATAAAATCGGTTCCATATTGCTCGCTTAATTTAACATAAGGTCATACTAAGTTGATCTACACTGTTAAATGATCTTCAATGATTAGAAACGCATTATATAATAATTGTAAACTAGATCCAAGACTTGATAAAAAATGAAAATTTTCCTCTACTTGATTTATAGTGCACGAAAGGGCAATTTCTTTATCTTATGAACAAAACTACTCAAAATAGAGAACTACAAATAACCCAATTTGAAGATCGTGGCTTAATAGGACTAAGTGGGGGTGATGCTCGCAATTTTCTCCAGAACTTGGTCTCGAATGACGTCAACCTAGTTAGCAATAATCATGCAATTTACTCACTTCTTTTAACTCCCCAAGGAAAATTTTTATACGATTTTATGGTTATAGAAATTTCGGATATAGAGACTGGAAGTATTTTAGCTCTTGAGTGTTCTAATCATAAAATTAATAATTTAGTTCGCCTACTAACAATGTATAAACTTCATTCAAATGTTGGAATTCATGACTTGAGTGCAAGATATGAAATTGGATCTGTTTTTGGCCAGAACGTCGCTGATAAAATGCTACTCACTAACAAACCAGGCTCGTTAAGGATAGACAAAAACGGAGGAATATATTTTATAGACCCAAGAATTGTAGATCTTGGAGCAAGAGTGATATTCCCAAAAGAAACCTTTAAAAAATATCTCCTCCCAAATGCTACGATAGAAAATTACGAATCACATAGAATCGGTCTTGGTGTCCCCGATGGGAACATAGATCTAGAAATTGAACGCACATTTCCACTTGAGGCAGGGTTAGAAGATCTCAATGCTATTGACTACAATAAAGGTTGCTACATAGGCCAAGAATTGACAGCCCGAACCCACTATAGAGGTACAATTCGAAAAAGAATTTTTCCTGTTTTAGTTGATGGACCTATGCCTAAACCTGGAACAGTCATATTTTTTGAAGATAAAGAAGCTGGTATTATAAAATCCTCAAGTGATAAAATTGCAATTGCAATGCTAAGACTAGAGTATGTGGAAAAATCAAAGAATTCAGGAGTTAAATTTTTCTCGGAACAATCCACAATAACCCCATTGCCACAAGATTGGATGAAAATTAGTTTTATCACTACATGAATACAAAAGATAAAATAAGATGTTCTTTTCCAAGAAATGATCGAGAATATATTGATTACCATGATAATGAGTGGGGGGTACCTGAACATAATGATCAATTATTATTTGAAAAACTAATTCTTGACGGATTTCAGGCAGGGCTTAGTTGGATAACCATATTAAAGAAGAGATCGAACTTTAGGATAGCATTTGATGAATTTAATCCAAAAATAATTGCTGAATATGATCAAATAAAAATTAATGAACTAATGAACAATAGTTCAATTATTCGTAACAGAAAAAAAATTGAATCTACAATAATAAATGCAAAACAATATCTTAATATTTTAGATTCAGGGGAAACATTCGATAGTTTTATTTGGTCAATATCTGAAGGCAAGGTAATTAATAACCATTGGAAATATAAAAACCAAATACCTACAGAAACATTAGAAAGTAATTTATTAAGTAATAAATTAAAATCCAAAGGGTTTAAATTTTGTGGGCCAACTATATGTTATGCCTACATGCAAGCAATTGGAGTAGTGAATGACCATCTAGTGGACTGCTTTCGTCATGACCAGATTACTACTCAGAGATTGAGATAAGAACCTATCATCTTTAATTGATTTCTTCGTTCTATACAGTCAGGCATAGATTTTTCTAACTTTTTCCAAAATCTTGGTCCATGATTTCTGTGAACAACATGGCAAAGTTCGTGTGCAACTAAATAATCAACTACCGTTAATGGAGCCATAAGAATTCGCCAACTCAAACGTATATTATTTTTAACATCACAACTTCCCCATCTTGTTTTTGGATCAGTAATAATTATTTTTCCAGGCTCAACTTTTAATTTGTTTTTCCAAATCTCGACTCTCTCAGCAAATTTTATTTCAGCCTGACTCTTAAACCATGATGCAACTGCCTTTTTACTGCATTCTCTAGCTTCATCTGGGTTAAGGGAAATTGGTAGATAAAGATCAAATTTACCGTTCTTTTTTTCACATTTTGTTTCTTGACCTAATATGGGAATCACCTCTAAAGGAATTAAATTTCCTAAATATGGGATTCTTTCACCTGTAATGAACTTAAGCTTGGGTTGTAATTTTTCTTCCTGCTGAATCTCAGCAGTACGTCTTTTAATCCATTTGATATGATGCCTTATCATATCCTCAACTTCAGAAACTGAAGTCCTTGCAGGAGCACGGATAACTAAAGTAGGTCCACTTTCTACATCGAAGGAAAGTGTTCTCTTTCTTTTTTTGGTGCGAATCAATTGATAGTTTTGTTCCTGATTATCAATTGTAAGAGTTAAATTTTTATGGTTTTCTACGGGCACTGCCTTCCTTCCCGCTTTATCTTTCAAAAATTTATTTTATTAATTTACAATAAACCAATCAGAAAAAGCAACCACACTCTTTTTTATAAATATAAATAAATTCAATTATAAACTATCCCTCAATTAATGAAAAATCAGTAACAATGTTCATTGTTTTTTCTAAATCAGACAACAAATAAAGACGATTATTTTTTATTGATTGATTATCAATATTTACAGTTACATTTTCAAAGAAATTGTCAATTGGAGATCGTAATTGAGAAATAATTTTCATTATTTCTAAAAAATTATCAACTTCATTTAAATATTCAAATTTCTCACGTACATTAATTAATGATTTAGCTAAAACTAATTCCTGTTCTTCAGTCATTAGGGAAATATCCCAAGCCTGGCCCTCTTTATTTAAATCAATGGAATCATCTAAACGAACCATACTTGAAACTCTTCTGTAGGCGGCAAGCAAGTCAGAGCCGGCTGAAGTTTTAAGGAATGAATCAAGATTCTCAATTTTAAAAACACTTAAATGTAGATCATCACCTTCACTACCTTTAAGAACCGAATTAATTACATCATGACCATATCCCTTTTCTCGAAGATAAACTCTTAACCTCTCTTCAAAAAATAAAAAGATATTTTTGGCTAATTTTTCCGTAGCCCCAGCAATCTTAAGACACTCAACAAGAGGTATGCTTATTTTATTTTCAATTATAAGCCTAATGACTCCAATAGCTGCTCTCCTTAAAGCAAACGGATCCTTTGACCCAGTTGGTTTTTCGTTAATTGACCAGAAACCAACAAGAGAGTCGATTCTATCAGCAAGTGCAAGTACAACTGATACTGGTGAGCTTGGGCAAATATCATCTGGCCCTTTAGGTGAGTACTGCTCAGCAATTGCCTTAGATACAGCTTCTGGCTCTCCCTCGGCTGCTGCATAATACTTACCAACAATGCCCTGAAGTTCTGGAAACTCACCAACTAGTCCGGTTGACAAATCAGCCTTAGCTAAAAGAGCAGCACGAGTTACATTATCAAGGCCAGCCCCCTCTACCCAGCCACAAAGTGATAGAGCTAATGATTGTACACGCTTGGTTTTCTCTTCTAAGTTTCCTAATTTAGCGTGAAATACAATATCCTTTAGCCTTTCCATTCTTGATTGGAGTGGAACGGAAAGATCTTGATCCAAAAAAAACTTAGCATCAGAAAGTCGCGCACGAAGAACCCTCTCATTACCAGAAATAATTTCAATTCCATTATCTTCCGACTCTGTTCCTGAAATAACAATAAACTTATCTGCAAGTCGCCCCTTGGAATCCTCAGTAGCAAAGTATTTCTGATGGCTACGCATAGATACTATTAATATTTCAGGAGGTAATGTTATAAAGTCTTTGTCTATACTGCCCATTAAAGGGACTGGCCACTCAGTTAAGCCAGCTGTCTCCGCAAGCAAAGCTGGGTCATCCCTTAGCTTGAGACCGGCCTGTTCTGCTAGAGACTTAGCTCCTTTTTCAATAATTTCTTTTCTCTCTGAAAAATCGATAATTACCTTATGTTCTAGGATTTTTTTTCTATAATCATCAAAGTTTAAAATCTTAATTGGGTTTAAAGAGAAAGATCTATGGCCATAAGAAAAATTATCTATCTTAAATTTTACTTCATTTTGATTATCTATGGATAAGAAACTAATATCACCATTAATAACTTCTTTATCAAATATACAAAGAATTGATCTAATCGGACGAACCCAGGTACTTGATCCATAATGCCATCGCATTGACTTTGGCCAAGAAAAAGATGCTATAATTCTTTGAATCATCTCTCCAACGTGGTCTGTAGTATTCCTTTCTTGAATTATTTTCTCAAATAAATAATATTCATTTCCTTCCAAAATTTTAATATTTAGTTGATTTTTTTTAACTCCAACTGAACTTGCAAAGCCAGAAACGGCTATTTCAGGAGACCCAACTCTAGGGCCCCTTTTAATATCTCTTCGTGATGGAGAAACAGAAGGAACATCTTTGATAAATGCAACAAGCCTTCTTGGGGTTACATATGTTTGAATTTCATCTTTAAGAATTGGAGAAGGAAAATTAAATTTCTTCAATTCTGATTCCAGCATGTCCCCTAAAGAATTGGAAGCCTTCTCCTGCATACTTGCAGGAATTTCTTCGGACAATATCTCAATAAAAAGTTCTGGCATAGATCAAATCTAAGACTGATTTACCCATGCTTCACAGCAGGATTTAGCTAAGGCCCTAACTCGACCAATATTTGCTGCTCGTTCAGTAACCGAAACAACCCCCCTAGAATCTAATAAATTAAAAATATGACTTGCCTTAATACACTGATCATAAGCAGGAAGAACCAAACCACTTGATAATAATTTTGAGCATGATTCTTCAGCGTCCTTAAAGTTTGATCTTAGAATATCTACATCAGCAAACTCAAAATTATATGCTGAAAACTCTTTCTCATTTTGAAGAAATACATCCCCGTAAGTAACGCCATTGCCATTCCAATCAAGCTCAAAAACATTTTCACACTTTTGTACAAACATTGCTAATCGCTCAAGCCCATAGGTAATTTCGCCTGAAACAGGCGCACAATCCATACCCCCAACCTGTTGAAAATAAGTAAATTGTGTAACCTCCATTCCATCGCACCATACCTCCCAGCCTAGACCCCAAGCGCCCAATGTTGGACTTTCCCAATCATCCTCTACAAACCTTATATCGTGAAGTTTATTGTCAATTCCCAATTCAGTTAAGCTGTCCAAAAAAAGTTCCTGTATATTCTCAGGAGATGGTTTTAGAATTACCTGATATTGATAATAATGCTGAAGACGATTGGGATTATCCCCATATCTACCGTCAGCAGGGCGCCTACAAGGCTGAACATAACTAGCTTTCCATGGATTTGGGCCTAAAGCCCTTAGAAGAGTAGCAGGATGAAATGTTGCTGCACCCATTTCAGTGTCATAAGGCTGCAATATTACACAGCCCTGCTTGGACCAAAACATCTGTAGGGTCAAAATAATATCTTGGAAACTTAGCTTTGAAGTCAATCTAGGTGATTTCAGTGTCAAATTGATTATGCCGTATTTGGACAGCCCTCACGATTACATTCATCATTAATATTAGAAGAAACATATAGCCCACATAAAGAGCATTGATTTAATTCTTCAGCATTTGTGTCAACGTTAGAATCATTTGTATTACCTGACTGTTTTTGTTTTTTTGTGCCACGAGACAAAAATTTAAAGCCATACCAAACGAACAGAATAATAACTGCGGTTACTATTAATTTTCCAATACTAAACCCCAACATAAAAAAGTTCCCGTTTTAATTAAAGCCCAAACCTAGACCATATAGAGCGTGCCTCGAGAGCGGCTAGTAGATTTTCAGGCCATTGGCCCAAGGTTTCTAGAGTGGCAGTACTACTGGACGATCCAAGAAAGGGTAATCCGAATCGCCTTGGCCTGCGACCAATTAATTTAAAAACTACCTTATCACCAAACTTTTTTCGCATCACTGTCCTTAAATCACCGATTCCATCAATTAGACCTAAATCAATAGCCTGAGAACCGGTCCAAAATTCACCCGTGAAGAGTTCCTCTTCTGGCTTCTTAAGCTTCCCTTCTCTACGCTCCCTTACAAGTGCTTTAAAGCTTTCATGGATAGCTTTTTGGATATCTTTTAATCGTCCAACCTCTTCCAAATCTTCAGGACTAAATGAATCTAGCATTCCCTTATGGGCCCCAGAGGCATACAATCGTCTATCGATTCCAATTTTTTCGATAAGCTGATTAAATCCAAACCCAGCTGAAATAACCCCGATAGAACCTATAATCGAATTTGCATCCGCATAAATTTCATCCCCGGCGCAGGCTAACCAATATCCTCCAGATGCAGCAACATCTTCAGCAAATATAATTACAGGTATATTTTTCTCTTCTGAAAGAGACCTAATTCGTGAAAAAATTAAATTTGATTGAACTGGGGATCCACCTGGAGAATTTACACTAAGAGCAACAGCTTTAATTCCATGAATTTTAAATGCAGCATCAATATCACGAGAAATCGATGCTAAAGCTAAGTTTGATCTTCCAAGAGATGAAGATGGCCCTATAGGTCCATTAAGATTTAAAACAGCAATAATTGGCTTTTTAGACCGAAATCTATCAATTTGAAGCCATTTTCTGAGATTATTAAAAAAATTTTGCATTATACTAGAATAGTATCCTCAAATTGAAGCTGCAACGATTGATGAATAGTAAATCTTTTCATTTATATTAAGTGTTAAATAATAAAATATTAATTCCAAGAGGTATATCTTAAGTCTGCAAAGGAATTTCAATACCTGCTGACTGTAAAACCCTCCTTGCTAGGTCAATATCCCCATCATCCACCATAAGACGGCGGGGAATGGCCCCTATGCTCCCTTGCATAATCGATGTGTGACTATCAAGCAAATAATATGGGATTTCAGCATCGGTCAATAATGCCTCAATCCACGATAAAAAAACTAGGTCATTAGTTTTTATTAATTCGATCATATCATTCCAATACTTGACCGTAGGCAACTGGTGAAACTATTCTCAGAGATTGTTAGTTCCGTTTAATAAAAAGGTTAAGTATGGTTGTTGTGCCACTAAAACCAAGACAGGACAATAACTTAGAGTCCTCTCTTGCCCCACTCCAAAAACTAGTAACCGATGACCTAAAAATGGTCAATGAAACTATAAAACACCGCCTAGCTAGCGATGTATCGTTAATACCCGAGCTCGCCAATCACTTGATTGAGGGTGGAGGTAAAAGAGTAAGACCTATGCTCACTCTTGCAGCGGCTCGTCTCTGCAATTATCGCGGAGACCACCATATCCTTCTGGCCGCGTGTGTTGAGCTTATCCACACTGCTACACTTCTTCATGATGATGTTGTTGACGATAGTAAGTTGCGTCGCGGAACAATCACTGCAAATGCCCTCTGGGGCAATCAGCCAAGCGTTCTGGTTGGCGATTTTCTGTTTAGTAGCGCCTTTAAATTAATGGTGGAGGCAAGATCCTTAGATATACTTTCGATTTTGGCAAATGCCTCTGCCGTAATTGCAGAAGGTGAGGTGATGCAACTCCTAAACTCAAATAATACAGGCACAACTGAGGATGCTTATTTGCAAGTCGTAATATCTAAAACTGCGGCATTATTTGCTGCTGCTTGCCAAATCGGAGCAGTTTTAGCTAACAGACCTAAAGCCGAGGAGGAAGCGCTTCAAAGCTACGGACGTAATCTAGGCATAGCCTTTCAGTTAGTTGATGACGTACTTGATTTTTCTGCTAGCGAAGGAACATTCGGTAAAAAGGTAGGTGATGATTTTAGAGATGGAAAAATTACTCTGCCAGTTGTATTGGCCTATCGAAGAGGAAGTGAAGATGAAAGAAATTTTTGGAAACGATGTCTCGTAGAAGGCAGTCAAGAGCCTGAAGACCTAGATAAAGCTCAATCAATTCTTAAAGAACACAATACATTAAGCGATACCCTTTTTCGTGCAAGGCACTATGGAGATATAGCTCGTGATGCACTTGCTATTTTTCCTCCAAGTGAAGAGAAGAATGCATTCCTTTCAGTAATCGATTTTTGTGTCTCCAGAGAATACTAACTCTACTTACTTCGATTAATCTCTATTACTACCAGCTATAAATGGCTAGGGCCGCTCCATTATCTGGAACGGCCCTATCCTTTTAGTAATTAAATAAGTTACTAAAATTTAGTTAGACCTCTGCTTTTCGAAAAAGCCAGAGTATGATTGCAAGGGCTATCAAACCGACCAGGCCATTATCGCCAAGTTGGTTGACTAAGCTCATAAGATTCTGGGTTACAGTTGAAAAGAACTCAACTTGCATCCCGAATAGAACTTGCAGAACAACACCGAGAGCGATCAATAATAAACCTACCTCGATAATCTGCGCTATCCATCTCTTAGCTGAATCAATCATTTAACTTTATCCTCCTTTTACTCCACTGCGTATCGTCTGTAGAGCAAAACACATTGAAAAAAAACTTACTACTATACTTGGGGCAATACGCCTACCACGCCACTAGATATTGTGTCTAGCCGATATTTTTACCTTTTTTATCTTAGAGTTACTCAAAGTTGATCTGAAAAAAGATGGTTATTTTTCACCTTACAAATCAATATTGAGCCTATTGATAATTTAGTTATTAATATCAATAACTTAACTTAAAAAAAATTAATGAGTGGATGACCTAACATAGGAAAAGCTGGGCCATACTATTGAAAAAATATCACACTTTAGAGGGTTAAAAAAAACTAAATTATAGGGAAAAACTGCTTGAATCTAGAAAAATTAGTCTAAAAATTACCATTTAAGACCCTGATAATAGGCTGTCTAATGTAGGTAAATTTGAGAGGAAATTTCAATCAAACGCTAATTAGAGAGAATTGCATAATTTGAAAATGAAAAAATAGGGTTATGCAAAATCAGGCCTATCTTCATCAAGGCCAACAGGGTCTTGATGAATTAATATTTCAGATTCTGGAAATTCCTTTGATATCAGAGCTTCAACCTCATCAGCGATTCGATGTGTATGGTTAAGATCAAAGCTACCTTCAAGCTCTAAATGAAATTGAATAAAACAATTTATTCCAGAATTACGAGTCCTAAGGTCATGCATTGCAAAAACTTCTGGATGTGAAATCACAATCTGAGTGATGCGATTTCTTTGAGTATCATCAAGCTCGCGATCCATTAATATATCAAAGCTCGGTCTAGCAATCTGAATTGCTGCATAAAATAAATATGAAGCAACTGCTATGGCAATCAATGGATCAAGAAGTCTTAAATCAAATATAGCCACCGCTATAAGACCAACTATAATTCCAATGTTAATCGCAATATCTGTTAAGTAATGAGTGGAGTCAGCTAGCACTGCAATTGAGCCAGTTTCGTTTACAACGCGCCTTTGAAATCTAACTAAAATGATTGTTAGAACTAAGGAAAATACCATAACTCCAATAGCCCAAAACTCAGCCTTGATAGGTTCTGGCTGAATTATTCTAGTAAATGATTCAACAATTAATAGTATTGAAGCAACACCAATAAGTATAGATTGCCCCAACGCAGCTAAAGCTTCAGCCTTTCCATGACCAAACCTATGCTCCTCATCTGCAGGCGTTAATGCGTGACGCACCGCAAATAAACTTACAAGAGATGCAGCTAGATCTAGCGAAGAATCTAATAAAGATGACATTAGAGCTATTGAGCCAGACATTGTCCAAACAATAAGTTTAGAAACAATGAGAATCAAAGCTACACTAACAGATGCATATGTGGCCTTACGCATCAGTTTGGCGTTTTTATCACTCGGAATTTTTGGACCGCCACCAGAACCATGATTCTTATTTCTAAAATTATCAGTCATGGATACAGGTACTCCAAAGTCCAACGTTCACCATGTTTCGAATACAATTTTCTTTGATGGAGACGAAATGGACGTTCTTCCCAAAACTCTATTGAGTTAGGAAGGATTCTGTAGCCCACCCAATAAGGTGGTCTGGGAACTTCTGTTGATGTATATTTTTTTTCTAATTCAATAAAAGAATTATCTAAATCTTGTCTTTGTTGAAGTTTCT
>CAZHAN010000016.1:0-14113 GCA_964530575.1 uncultured Rhizobiaceae bacterium
TCTATTGGGATGGTTACGGATTATGATTGTTGGCACCCAGATCATGAAAACGTTGATGTAGCTGATATTATTAGAGTACTCGGCGAAAATGCTGATAATGCACGTAGTTTAGTGAAGGAAGTTCTTCCGCTAATTACATCAAAAAACAATCCCTGCTCTTCTGGGTGTAGCCATGCTCTTGATCAGGCAATCATTACTGCTCCGGATGCTAGAGATCCTAAAATGGTTAAAATTCTTGATGCTGTTGCTGGAAGAGTTTTAAACAATTAGCTATGGATCTTAAATTACTTATCAGAACTATTCCAGACTATCCAAAGCCTGGCATAATGTTTCGTGACATTACTACATTGCTAGAGAATCCATTAGGATTTTCTCAATCAATTAAGAATTTATCAGAACTTTGCTCTGATATAGAATTTAATATTATTGCAGGTATTGAAGCTCGAGGGTTTATCATTGGCAGTGCCTTAGCTTTTAATCTGTCAAAAGGCTTTGTCCCCATTAGAAAAAAAGGAAAACTTCCTGGCGAAACAGTTGGTATCAATTATAATCTTGAGTATGGTTCAGATAGGATAGAGATACATAAGGATTCAATTGTTGAGAATCAGAAAATATTACTAGTAGATGATCTAGTAGCTACAGGGGGTACAGCACTTGCTTCAATTAAACTATTGCAAGAAATGGGTGCTATTGTTTCCAGCTGTCTATTCTTGGTGGATCTTCCGGATCTAGGTGGGAGTAAGTTAATTAATCAAAAAGGAATTCCAGTTAAACATTTGCTTGAATTCGATGGTGATTAAGGGGAAATAAACTTTGAAGGTTGGTGGAGATTATTTTCGGACTATTTGGCTATGCTCAGATGGATGTTCTGTAGAAATCATTGATCAAACTAAACTTCCGCATGAATTTAGTATTGTTAAATTAAATTCAATGAAAGAAGCAATTCATGCTATTTATAGTATGCAAGTTAGAGGTGCTCCCTTGGTTGGGGTCACCGGCGCTTACGGGTTTTGGTTAGCACTAAAAGAAGATGCAAGCGATATCAACTTAAAATCTTCATATGATTTGCTGCTTAAAGCCAGGCCAACAGCTGTAAATTTACGGTGGGCCTTAGATCGAATAACAAATTTGGTTCATGGTTTAGGAGTTTCTGAAAGAGCTAATGCAGCATTAATAGAAGCAAATTCAATTGCAAATGAGGATGTTAATAATTGTAGGGCTATTGGTAAAAATGGACTTCTAATAATTGATACAATCAGTAAAAATAAGGACAGAGAAATAGTTAATATATTAACTCATTGTAATGCTGGGTGGCTAGCAACTGTTGACTATGGAACTGCGCTTTCCCCTATTTATACAGCTCATGATTCAGGCATAGGAGTGCACGTTTGGGTTGATGAAACGCGCCCAAGAAATCAAGGCGCGTCACTTACAGCATGGGAATTGGGCCAACATGGAATTCCTCATACAGTAATTTCCGATAACACTGGTGGGCATTTAATGCAAAAAGGATTGGTTGATTTGTGCATTACCGGAACTGATAGAACTACCGCAGTTGGCGATGTATGTAATAAGATTGGAACTTATCTTAAAGCACTTGCGGCTAAAGATAATTTTATTCCTTTTTATGTAGCTCTACCTTACTCAACTATCGATTGGACTATTTCAGATGGTGTCAGTGAAATTGATATAGAAGAGAGAGACCAAGAAGAAGTTACACACATGATTGGTCGAAATAGTATTGGTAAAATAGAGAAGATACAGCTTACTCCTGACGGAACCTCGGCTGCAAATTTTGCATTTGATGTTACTCCCTCAAGATTAGTTACTGGGCTCATTACTGAACGTGGTGTATGTTCAGCAAATAGGGAAGGTTTGTTAAATCTGTATCCTGAAAATAGAATGGAAGAATAATGAAGTCATCATATTTATCTTCTGAAGCAAAAGATTTTATTTCTAAATATAATAAATTAGGTATTAATAAAGATATTGCTCTTCGAATTTATACTACAAGACTCCTTGGTTTAGACCCATCCTTGGTATTGCACGGAGGCGGGAATACTTCAGTTAAGACAACATGTTATGATCTAACGGGTAATCTGGTTGAAATACTTTGTGTTAAAGGATCAGGTTGGGAGATGAGTAATATTGAACCACAAGGCCTTCCAGCAGTCAGGTTAGATAGACTTTTAGAACTAAGGGAATTGAAAAATTTATCTGATCAAGAAATGGTTAATTGTCAACGTAGTGCTCTTATCGATACTTCATCTCCAAACCCTTCAGTTGAAACATTATTGCATGCGTTTTTGCCACATAAATTTGTAGACCATACCCATTCAACTTCTGTTCTTGCTTTAACTGATCAAGAAAAGGACGAGCAATTATTACATGAAGTCTATGGAAATAAAGTTTGTTTAGTTCCTTATGTGAAGCCTGGATTTGACCTTGCTATAGAAGCTATAAAAGTATTTGAGAAAAGTCCACAAGTTGAAGGAATGATTTTACGTAAACATGGAATTTTCACATTTGGCAAGACGGCTGAAGAATCATATTCAAGAATGATTAAACTAGTTTCAATTGCTGAAAGATTTATTGCCAAGGGTAAGAAAAAATCTACCCTGATTAAATTCTCAAAAACCCCTGCAAAATTATCTGATGTTGCACCAATCATTCGTGGACATCTTGCAATACCTTCAACTGATATAGATATTATTGATCCGGCAAGAATGATTCTTGATTTTAGGACAAATAAAATAATTCGTAACTATGTTGATGGATCTGATATTCAACGATACAGTCAGATAGGTGTTGTTACTCCGGATCATACAATTCGTACTAAAAACTATCCCTTAATTCTTCAATTCCCTGAGCATAATAAATTATCCAATTTTTCAAAATCGGTACTGAAGTCTGTTAACAAATATTCAAAAGATTATTTAAAATATTTTGCACGTCATAATGGAAAACGTGAAAAAGAAAAAATTATGCTTGATACAATTCCTCGCGTTGTATTGATACCAGGGTTAGGTCTCTTTGGCGTCGGAAAGAATTTAGCCTCTGCTAAGATAGCAGCGGATATTGCTGAGAATACAATTCGTGTTATTTCTGATGCAGAATCTATTGGTCAATTCAAACCTGTTAGCGAAGCAGATATGTTTGATGTTGAATATTGGTCCTTAGAACAATTAAAATTAGGAAATTCCACTGATCTTTCTTTCGTAGGAAAGGTAGTTCTAGTTACTGGTGGTGCTTCTGGAATTGGTTCTGCTACCGCAAGGGCGTTTTGGAGCGAGGGGGCAACTGTTGTCGTTTTAGACCAAAATATTAGAGCAGCTGAAAAAATTTCTTCTTCTTTTGGCGACAATGGCTTTGCTATTTCATGTGATGTTACAAGTCCTAAAGAAGTTAGAGATGCTTTTGATTCAATATGTCGTAAATTCGGTGGTGTAGATGTGGTTGTTTCTAATGCAGGTGCCGCCTGGCAGGGTGCAATATCAGAAGTATCTAATAGTATTTTACGTAAGAGTTTTGAACTCAATTTCTTTTCACATCAGAACATTGCCCAAAATGCAGTAAGAGTTATGAAAGCTCAAGGAACCGGAGGTGCTTTATTGTTTAATGCTTCTAAACAAGCAGTGAACCCTGGCCAGGATTTTGGACCGTATGGTTTACCAAAAGCAGCAACTTTATTTTTATCAAAGCAATATGCTCTAGAGTGTGGTATTTTTGGAATTACATCTAATGCTATTAATGCTGATAGAGTAAATACAGGTATATTTGCAAAAGGATTTTTAGAAAAGCGAGCAGCAGCACGTGGTCTTACGCCAGAAGAATATCTCAGAACAGGAAATTTGTTGCAACGAGAGGTTAAGGCAGAAGATGTTGCTCAGGCCTTCGTTGATTTAGCTAGATCTCGTAAAACTACTGCAGCTACCTTAACTGTAGACGGGGGTAACATTTCAGCTAGCTTAAGATAACTAAACATTAAATCGTACTAAAAGGATATCCCCATCCTTTACACTATATTCTTTTCCTTCAGATCTCATCTTTCCTGCTGCCTTAGCATTGGTTTCTGATCCAGAACTTATGTAGTCTCTATATCCAATAACCTCAGCTCTAATAAAACCTCTTTCCATATCTGAATGTATCCTACCTGCAGCTTCAGGTGCTTTAGATCCTTGTCGGATAGTCCAAGCCCTTGTTTCATTGGGACCAACAGTGAAAAATGTTAGTAGATCAAGTATTTTATATCCTTCTCTTATTAGACAAGATAAGCCAGATTCTTTTAGGCCTGCAGCATTAAGAAATTCAAGTCTCTCTTCTTCATTTTCAAGAATAGATAATTCAGATTCAAATTGTGCACTAATATTTACAATCCCACGAGATTCCAGTTTTGATTTTTTCATCATATTATTTGTATGGTTATTTCCAGTAGCAATTTCTGTCTCATTTACATTACAAATGTAAAGAGATGGTTTTATGGTAAGTAGGTCTAAATTATAAGCAATATTTTCTTCTGAATCAGACAGTATCGTTTTAGATGCAGGGATTCCATTTTTAAGATTATCAAGAATTTTTATAATAGTAGGAAGTATTTCAAGAGATACCTTATCTCCCCCTTTAGATTTTTTTTCAATTTGTTCTAGCCGACGTTCTAAACTTTCTAAATCTGCAAGAAGTAATTCTGTTTCAATAATCTCTGAATCGGAAACAGGATCAACTTTATTTGAGACATGGGTTATTTCTGTACCATCAAAACATCTAACAAGATGAATTATCGCATCTACTTGTCTAATGTGGCCAAGAAATTTGTTTCCTAGGCCTTCTCCTGAACTTGCACCTTTCACTAAGCCTGCAATATCAACAAATTCTATTTGAGTGGGAATTATATTTTTTGACATGGCTAGTTTTCCAAGCTTATCTAGCCTTAAATCTGGGACAGAGACTCTCCCAACATTCGGCTCTATAGTTGTGAAAGGATAGTTAGCCGAATGAGCAGCAGAAGTGTTAGTAAGTGCGTTAAAGAGAGTTGATTTACCTACATTAGGCAATCCAATTATTCCACAAGTGAATCCCATATAATTTATGTAAGATTATTAGTATGGTTTTGCATTTCGAGGGCAACCTGATTTAAAAATCCTGAATGATCTCCTAAAACCAAAGGTGAAATTTTTTTAGAAATTATTTCAGTTAAAGGACTAACCCAATCTGAGAGTTCCTCTGAGCTAAAATCATTTAACACATAACTTTCAATTTTCTTTTTCATTTCAGGGCGTCCAACACCAATACGTATTCTATAGAAGTCATTACCAATATGATCTTCAATACTCCGGATACCGTTATGTCCTGCAGAGCTACCACCTAATTTAATTCTTATCTTCCCTGGATTAAGATCTATCTCGTCATAAAAGACTAAAACATCAGAAGGCTTTAATTTATAAAAACGAACAGTCTCAGCAACGGAAGTTCCAGAAAGATTCATAAATGTTTGTGGTTTTAGAAGGAATATGTCTGATTCTTCAATACTGCCCTTTGAAACTACTCCTCTGTGGCGGTTCTGCCATTTGTTGAAGTTATAGTTCAGCGCAATTTTATCAATAATTAAATAGCCTAGGTTGTGTCGGTTGTTGACATACTTATTGCCAGGGTTTCCTAGGCCAACAAATAACTGCAATGATTATTCTCCACTTTGGGTTTTATTTTCACTCCCAGTTGTTCCAGATTCTTCATTTTCTACTTCAGATTCTTCTTCTTCTTCAACCTCGCTGGTAGCCTCTTCTCTTATTATTGTTGGAGGAGCAATCGTTGCTACTGTAAAATCACGATCAGTAATATATGGGCGAACATTATCAGGAAGGTTAATATTGCTGATGTGGATTGAATCTCCAATTTCAAGACCATCAAGACTTGCACTAAGATTTTCAGGGATTGAATCTGCTCGACAAATTAACTCAATATCATGCCTGACCACGTTAATAAGTCCACCTCTTTTGATCCCAGGACTTTTTTCCTCGTCTACAAACGCAACTGGGACTGCGAGTCGAACCTCTGATGCTCCTGTAAGTCTTAAGAAGTCTATGTGTATTGGTTTGTCAGTTACAGGGTGAAGTTGGACCTCTCTAGGGAGAACCCGCTCAGTTTTCTTTTCGGTCTTTAAATCAAATAGACGATTAGAAAATCCACCTCGATTAATTTCTTTCTTTAAAGCAACTGCATCTAAAGAGATAATTTCAGGGTCTTTATTTGCTCCGTAAACTATCGCAGGAACACGGCCTTCTTGGCGCAACATTCTTAACGAGCTTTGAGGACCAGCGCTTCGACTTTCGGCTGTGAGTTGAGTTACTTCTACCATTATTGATCTCCTGTAGTTCTAGTCGAATAAGCTAGAAATGGAAGTTTCCGCATTAACTCTAGTCATTGCCTCAGCCAAAAGTGGGGCAATGGTTATTAATCTAATTCGCTTTGAGTTTCTTATTTCTTCACTAATATTTATACTATCTGTGATAACCAATTCTTCTAATTCTGAAGCTTCAATTCGTTCAAGTGCACGGCCAGTCAGAACTCCATGAGTAGAATAAGCATTAACCCTGCTAGCTCCTGCCTTCATTACAGCTTCGGCGGCATTACAAAGTGTTCCGGCGCTATCAACAATATCATCAACAATCAAGCAATCACGACCCTTAACATCGCCAATTACATTTAAAACCTCAGATTTTCGTGCTCTTTCACGTCGCTTATCAATTATAGCTAGGTCTGCGTCAAGTCGTTTTGCCACAGCTCTTGCTCTTCCAACTCCGCCAATATCAGGAGAAACAAAGAGAAAATCACGACCATTATAACGTTCTTGAATATCGCGAACAAATACAGGTGCTGAAAATAAATTATCAGTTGGTATATCAAAAAAACCTTGAATTTGGCCAGCGTGAAGATCAATTGTTAGTGCTCTATCAGCTCCTGCCTTTGTAATTAAATTTGCTACGAGTTTGGCTGAGATGGGTGTCCTGGGGCCAGGCTTGCGATCTTGGCGAGCATAGCCAAAATAAGGTATAACAGCAGTAATTCTTCTAGCGCTAGCTCTTCTCAGGGCATCAATACAAATCAAAAGTTCCATTAAATTGTCGTTTGCTGGCGCTGAAGTCGATTGAATAATAAACACGTCTTCTCCACGGACATTTTCATGGATTTCTACCCACGCCTCTTTGTCTGAGAAGCGAGATAAGGATGCCTTGGTGAGAGGGATTTCGAGAGATTCTGAAATCGCTTGGGCCAGAGGGCGGTTGCTGTTACCTGCTACCACCTTCATATTCAGTAACTCCGTGATGAATGATTAAAAAAAGAGTTTTGCCAGAAAGACGATAAGATAACAAGGCCGAATATCTCCATAAATGAAGGTTTAGTCCTTTGCAAGTAAAAGAGAAATAATTGAAATTTGTCTACCACTATCTATTTCACCATTTTCTTGAGCCTTACGATGACTAAAAAATGGCGTAGAGCTTGGAAATGTGTCGATTTCTAGGGCTTCTACCTCTCTAATTCCAACTGTGTGAAGGTTAGCCAAGACATACTTACTTAGATTAAATTTACGCTTCCCACCGTTATAATTTTTTGAGAAAAATCTATCATTTTCCTTGTTTTCTAAAATAAATTTGTCAAACAGATCAGATCCTATCTCATAGGAATTTGAACCTATGCATGGCCCAATGCCTGCTATTATGCGGTTGGGCCTTGCTCCAAGTGCCATCATTTTTTCTACTGTAGAATCAATAATTCCTCCTAAGGCGCCTTTCCAGCCTGCATGTGCAGCTCCGATAACCTTTGCATATGGATCAACCATTAATATGGGCGCACAGTCTGCTGTAAGTATTCCGATTGAAATCCCTGATACATTGGTAACAATACCGTCTGCCTTTTTTTTGAAGCTTTCTTCAGGGCTAGAAATGGTTACAGCAGTATTTCCATGTGTTTGTCTGGCTATATATAATTTATTTTTTTCACATTTTTGATCAGAGCAGACACGGGATAAATTCTCATCTACATTTTTAGGGTCATCACCTGTGAATGGACTGCAGTTCAAGCTGGAAAAATTTCCTTTAGATACACCACCTTTATTTGTATAGAAGCCATGTTTTATTGTTTTTATAGACTTAAGAAAACTAGACAGCTCTTTCATTTTCTAAAATCCAGCTGGATGGGGGAAATTATGAGAAGAAATACAAAGTACCTGAAATAAGAAACCCATATCCTCACTATTAACCAATCTATGGTAAGCATTATTTATTTCTTCAGCTTGTTTGTGTGTGGATTTCTGTTTAAGGAAGTCTGCTCGTGACCTTATTCCCAAGTTCTCTAAAAATATTCCTTGGGGGATAGGCCCCAATACTTTAGCTCCTGCTTCAATTGCTGATTCTTTTAGAGATTGAAAATTTACATGTGCAGAAATATCACTTTTCCCGGGGTTTTTAAGAGGAGAATGGAATTTATGTTTGTAAACAGACTGCCAAGATTCTTTAGGTATTGTTAAGTTTGCACCATAATCAATAATAAGTATTGCACCTCCGTTTTTAATAACACGATGAGCAAGTTCAGCAGCTAGGGAAATCCCATAAGGACAAGTTTCTACAACTGATCCGATTGGAGCACTTATAATATCTTGTGATAAAGTGATAGAATTAGAAATATTAGTTGAAGATAAAACAAAATGAAAATTATCCTCTTGATCAATATCAATTAAGCGTTCATTCCATCCTTGTTTCGTTTTTTCAAATTGGTGGATTGGAAGCGCGTCAAAAAATTCATTAGCAATTAATATCATTGGCCCAGAAGGTACATCTGTAAATGAATCATGCCAATTTATTGGAATGTCAAAACCATTAATATTGCTTTCTTGCAATTTAATAAGTTTTTCACTGATTTCGATTAAATGTAAGGAAGAAGAAGAACAAAATCCTTTTTGTAATGATGCACTTCTGAGCGCATCATTCATTAGGGTTCCTCGTCCAGGGCCGAGTTCAACAATTCTGAAAGGCTTTGGTTTATCAATGGTTTGCCAGCTATGAGCCATCCATGCCCCAAGAACTTCCCCAAACATTTGGCTTATTTCAGGGGAGGTAACAAAATCTCCATCTTTACCGAAAGGATTGTGGTTTGTGTAATAACCATATTGTGGGTGAGTGAGTGCTAGCGACATATATTGAGCCACAGTCATAGGTCCAAATACAGATATATGACGTTTAATTATTTTTTCTAGGTCATGAGAATTATTTTTGATATTTTTCACCTGAATTTATTTATTTTCATTGAATTAAATATAAAATAGATCCCTAAAATAATCATTGGCAAAGAGAGTAATTGTCCAGTGGTAATCACTTCTGCAAGAAGGCCAATGTGTCTATCAGGCTCACGAAAAAATTCAATAAATATCCTACAGATTCCATAGCTAGTTAGGAAAATACCTGTAATTAGTCCTGATCGATTTGCAAAAGTTTCTTTTCTGTACAATATCTGAAGTAATATTAATAAAATAAGCCCTTCGATTATGGCTTCATATAATTGAGAAGGGTGGCGTGGCAATTTATCTGCAGTTGGAAAAATCATTGCCCATGGTACTTCTGTAGGGCGACCCCATAACTCTCCATTAATGAAATTTGCTATCCTACCAAGCCCAATACCTGCTGGCGCAACCGATGCCACTAAGTCAGTTATACGCAATAAAGGTAATTTATTAATTTTAGAGAACAGAATCATTGCAATTGATACACCAATCAGTCCTCCGTGGAACGACATACCACCTAGCCAGACCTTAGGTATCTCAATAGGTGAATCTATATAAGATTCAAAATTATAGAAGAAAACATATCCAAGTCTTCCACCAACAATTATACCAATCACAATCCAGATAAGAAGATCATCAATTTGTTCTTTTGTGATTTTTGTCGATTGAAAGAATCCAGACTGAAAAATCATTAGTCTCCACCCTATAATTATCCCAGAAAGGTACGCAATTGAGTACCAGCGAATAGCCAAGGGACCAATTTGGATAGCGATTGGGTCAATATTTGGGTAAGCAAGAATTAATAAATTACTCACAGGAATTCCTTCATGAAATACAATATAGCCTTCCAGAGTAAGCAGGCTCAATGTTGTTCACCCTTGCTCAGATGGCGTAGTCTTGTCAAACTAGGACATATGCAAACAGAAAAAACATTTTTTGAGGATATTGCTCGTTTAATGACAGGTGCCGCTGGCGTTATTGGAGATACAACGAGGCAACTAGAAAAGCAATTTCAAGAGCAAATCGAGCTTTTATTGGCAAAAATGGAGTTGCCCACCCGGGAAGAGTTAGAAGCTGTAAAGGCTATGGCTGCAGCAGCTAGAGATGAGAACGAAGTATTAAAAGAAAGAATAGCCATTCTTGAGGCGAAAGTAGATAGCAACGATTCTAATAATCTTTCAAAAAAAGAAGGATCTTCCGCCAAAAAAAGTAAAAACAACTCATCTAAAAAAACAAAAAAATAGACTTTAACTAAAAAAACAAGGTAATCGTCTTAATTTCTATTTTTTTGTTTTTTTTACCCCTTGCACATAATGCTTTCATTTGGCACGGTACACTCAGTGGTAGGATTCATTTTCTTACATACTAGATATTGTGCATGTGATTTCAAATTTATATGGGGTAGGCCTGTTATGACTTATCTAAATACAAATCACCATCAAGTTAAGTCAAATCCAATTGACCTAATTGAGCAGATTGTTATTGCCAACCAGTGGCCTTTTGAGCGACTGGGAACTAATGAAATGGCGTTCTCATTTAAGGGCACCCAGACTCACTATCACTTATGGCTTGATTGGAAGGCAGATATGCGTGTTTTGGAACTATCCTGTACAATTGATATTAGCATATCTAAGCAAAAATATTCTGAAATGACTGATGCAATCACAAGAATTAATCATGAGTTATTGATTGGACACTTCGATACCGGCCCAGATCAATCGGCTATAATTTATAGAAATACCCTTCTAGCTGGAGGGCTTCAGGCGTATGAGTTAGAAATGATGGTTGATATTGCTCTTAGCACCTGTGAAAGGTGTTACCCTGCATTCATGCTATTGCTATGGGGTGGTTATAACCCTGAGGAAGCTGTTGCAGCGGCTATGTTTGAGACCGTTGGGGAGGCATGAAGGTCAGAAAAAAAAGACCAAATCTTCGTATTCTATTAGTTGGATGCGGAAAAATGGGCCGTGCTTTAGGGTCAGGCTGGCTTAGCTCTGGGCTTGATCCTGAAAAATTGATGGCAGTTGAGCCAGATCCTTCAGAGGCATCTGAGGCAAAATCCAAGGGAATTATAACGGTTCCTAGTGCTAGTGAGGCATTAGATAATTTTGATCCTGAGTGGATAATATTTTGCGTCAAACCAAATATTTTAAATGAAGTAGCCAAATCCTACCAACATCTTTCTGCTAAAGTTCACTATTTGTCTATTGCAGCAGGTAAAACTTTATTGCAATTAACTGAAGTATTGGGTGAAAAATCTAGAATAGTTCGTGGCATGCCAAATACACCTGCATCAGTTTGTGAAGGTATCACAGCTTTAGTGACTGACATTCGGGTTTCTCCTTCGGCGCGAGATGACTGTAGCATAATGATGGAATCTATTGGTGAAGTTGTATGGATTGAAGATGAGTCACTGATGGATTCGGTTACAGCCATATCTGGCTCTGGTCCTGCATATGTTTTTCTTCTAATTGAGTGCCTTTCAAAGGCAGGTAGGGAGGTTGGTTTGTCAGAGGAAATATCATCTAAGCTAGCCCGAGCAACCATCACAGGAGCAGGAAGTCTTATTCGACAAAGTGATTTAACCGCTACTGAATTGAGGGCTAATGTGACGAGTCCAAATGGAACTACTGCTGCTGCAATGGATGTATTGTTAAAATCAAATACAGGACTACAAGAAGTGATAAGTAAAGCAGTTATAGCTGCTCGAAATCGTTCTAAAAAGTTAAGTAATTGAGTTATTTTAAATTGGAATCTTAAGAAGGACGCTTAATCCGCCTAACCTTGATTTTGATAATTCAATTTCTCCACCATGACTGCGAATCACATCACTAGCGATAGCTAACCCAAGTCCTAGTCCACCAGTTTCAGTATTTCTACTTTCATCAACTCTTCTGAAAGGGCGAAGAACTTCTTTAAGTTTTGATTCAGGTATTCCGGGTCCATCATCATCAATTTTTATTTCAATGAATCCTTCTTTTCGTTTAGCATTAATTTCAATGTATTTTGCATAACGTCTGGCATTGTCAACTATATTATTAATACATCTTCGAAATGAATTTGGTTGTAAAGTTATTAAAATTTCTTCACGAATATTAACTTTAATCGATGCACCTTGTCTTCTTGCATTTGACGCAATTTGATTCATTATTTCTGACAAATTTATTTCAATCGATCCTTCAATATCTTGATTGCGTGCAAATGCAAGATATCCCTCAACCATAGCTTCCATTTCTGAAATATCAGATTTAAGAGCTGCAACTTCATTTTTATCAGCAAGCATTTCAGTTTCTAGGCGCATTCTGGTAAGTGGTGTGCGAAGATCATGACTAACACCTGCAAGCATTTCAGTTCGTTGTGATACAAATTGTAAAATCCGTGTGCGCATAGTATTGAAAGCTTGAGCAGCTTGTCGAACTTCAATAGCTCCAGATGGTTTAAGGTCAGTTACATCTCTACCCTTTCCAAATGCATCTGCAGCTGAAGCTAACGACCGTATTGGGCGTATTTGGTTTCTTAAAAATAAAATTGCTATACTAACTAGAATTAATGATGATCCAAGCATCCATAAAATGAAAACAGAGGTACTTCTAGTTGTAAGTCTATCACGGAGGACTTTTGCAACCAATACTCCGTTATCTAATTGAATTAATATTTCAATATAGTCCTGTTGCCCAGTTGTATCAAATCGAGTTCGTTCTTTTATTCTTTCACGCAATGCTTGAGCAAGTTGAGTATCAAGAATACGATTCTGGACAGAAATATATTGTTCTTCTGAATCAATTATTGCCCCTTCATTAAAGTGAATATCAATTAATAGTTCCCGTTGGACTGATTTTAAGTAGGAATCCAATACCTCAGCTTTTGTAAAATCATTAATATTTTCCACTATAAGAGATAGCTCTCCTGCGACCCCTAGACCAAGGCGGCGAGTAACGGTATCCCAGTGACGTTCATAAAAAATTAATGTTGTTACCATTAATAACAGCACTACTGGAGTTACAATTATTAATATTGTTCTCCCCTGAAGAGTTTGAGGTAGTAATTTCTTAATCATCTAAAATTTTAATCTGGCCAGAGAGCATAACCACCTCCCCAAACTGTTTTAATATATTTTGGATTTTTAGGGTCTGGTTCAATTTTACGTCTAATTCTGGTCACATGAACATCTACTGCACGGTCACTAGCACTACCAGGGCTTACTGCGGCTAGGTCTGTTCGGGAAATAACTATACCGGGACTCCTGGATAATAATCTAAGTATTTCAGTTTCAGCTGTTGTTAAATGAATTTGTAGATTTCCTTTATTTAACTCACCTCTTCCAGGGTCGAATTCGTGTTCTCCAAGTTTGATAATTGAGATTTCATCTATAGATGTTCTTGTTCTTCGTAGAACTGCATCTATTCTTAAGATAAGTTCACGAGGCTCAAACGGTTTGGGCAAATAATCATCAGCTCCAGATTCTAGTCCTTTAATACGATCTTCAGAGTCTCCGCGTGCTGTAAGCAGTATAATTGGGATATCTGATCCCTTTCTTAATGACGTCGTAAGTTCAAAACCATCTTCTCCTGGCATCATTACATCTAGGACAATTGTGTCAAATAGAAAGCCAGAGAGTTTTTCACGGGCATCTTGTGCATTTTCTGCAGTTGTAACTCGATATCCATTTTCCAATAGGTATCTTTTGAGCAATTGTCGAAGTCGGGTATCATCATCAACAACTAGAACATGGGGAGAAATTATGGAGTTTGGGTTTTCAATCACACTTATCTTTCCTAATTGACTTATATTATCCTCGTGTTTACAAAGGGCAAACAGAAAACTTTCAATTTTGACCGAGAA
>CAZHAN010000016.1:14123-14388 GCA_964530575.1 uncultured Rhizobiaceae bacterium
AATGGAATGAATCGCTCCGCCTATGATGACCGTGATGGTCTAATATGGATTGATGGTCATATGGTACCCTGGCGGGATGCTCGAGTTCATCTGCTTACTCATGCCCTCCATTACGCTTCTTCTGCATTTGAGGGTGAGCGTGCATACGGTGGGGAAATATTTAAGCTTACTGAGCACAGTCAGCGCCTTCATAAATCTGCAAATGATATGGGGTTTGAAATTCCCTGGTCTATTGCAGATATAGATCAGGCCTGTAAAGACATCC
>CAZHAN010000017.1:0-14144 GCA_964530575.1 uncultured Rhizobiaceae bacterium
AGTGTCAGCAATAAACACTACGTCATAATCTTTCCGACCACCAGTCATTAACCTTACATTGTTTTGCTCTCGCTCCCTTGGGTCATTTGACAAAACAAAATCTCTCTTTGCAACGATTGATGCACCATTGCGCCTAACCGAACGCTCAAGGGCTGCAACCATTTCTGCATCATCTTCTAATGGCCCTTGCAAAACGAGGAACCGAGTCCAATTCTGAAAAACTAAATACTGAGTCAAAGCATCCATAAGCATATTGTAGCTTGGAGCAGTATGAAGCAAATGCTTTGCACAAAACTCCGAGCGTAGAGAATCGTCAGGATCAACTACATTAAATAAAATGATGTCCTTGTTTTTAGTGGCTTCAGTTACAGTTTTAATATCCTCAGTGCCTAGATCCATAAGGAAAAAATGCATTCCATTTTCTTCCTTAGACTTAAGGAGCCAACTGATAATATCGTCAGTTGTTTCGCCTGTAAATTTAATAAGCTCAAAGTCCTGACCAGTAAAAACACCAATGGAATCCGCATCTATAATGCCAAGCTCAGCCCCTTCCCATGGGCGGAAACGTGGAACAGCCGGAATGCGAGCATACACAAACTCACGGGAATACCTAGGGTCATCCTCTAACTCTACATATCCCAGTGTAAAAACACTTACAGGAGCTTCTTGAGATAAAGAAGGTACTGTCCAAAAACCAAACAGAAAAACAGAGATAAATAATGATAAAAATTTTACTTGCATCAGAGAGCCATTAATTACCAACTGGTGACCAGCCAATCCTATCATCAATAAGAGGAATATAGGGTACGCGACCAACTCGGACTGACTTCAATACTCTACGGGATTCTTCATCAATAATAGAAATATCATCGCTAAGGCCATTTGCAACAAGAAGAGTTTTTTCATCTGCAGTAATAGTCACGCCCCAAGCTCGTGAGCCGACCAGTATGTAGTCAGTAATTTCACGACTAAGAACATCAACATATGAAAGATGGTTAGCACGTCCCAATGTAACGTATGCCCTACTTCCGATTGCGTTTAACTCTAATCCAACTGGAGTTACATCAACTTGACGAAATCCAGGAGGCAAGAAATTAATAACATCCTTCACCAGATAACTTTCAAGATCAATTATGTATATTTCTCCAGAAAGTTCACAAGAAACCCACATTTCTGATTGATCAGGAGTAATTCGAATTCTCCTTGGCCGAGTACCAACTATTACATTATTTGTAATAATACCTTCCTCTACATCAATCTTATGAACCATATCAGCGACTTCTGAGGTTAAGAAGACGGTCTTTCCGTCTGGAGTTACCATCACACCTTCAGGCTCAGCACCACTTGGTATCTCATGCTGAAGCACACGATCTTCAACACTGATGATCCACATTGAGGAATCTTCCTCATTGGCAATAAACATGTATTTTTCATCCGGAGAAATGGTAAGAACCTCTGGCGAGGGACCTGTAGGAATTCCGTCAACGACCTTTTGAGAAGCTACATCGATAACATCAACAACGTCTTCATCGCCACAAGCTACATATAGATTAGTATGTTCAGCATTGAAGCACATCCCACGTGGCCTTCTAGATGTAGGAATTTTGTTTACGACCTCATATGTCTCAGGCGCTAAAACTGTAACTTCATGAGATTTCTCGTTACTAACAAATGTAAATCCAGTTAACGCGCCTGTGGAAGGACGAGAAAAGAATGTTGGTAAAACTGCGCCTACACCTAGTATCGGTGCAGCCTTTGCAACACCTTTAAGTAAACCGCGACGACTTGGAACTAAACTGGGAGTCCCAAATCCACGTAAAATTTGATTCTTATACGACATAGAATACACCCCGATTGATTTTTAAAATTTTGTTAACGAACGATGAAGGTACCTACCATACCTCTTACTTCATGTCCGGGAACAAAAAATTCATAATTACCTGGACGAATTGGGACAAACCAAACTTGAATTAAGCCTGCATCATCAAATTCGAATTGATAAGGAGCCCCGTTCATATGAACTTCAAGATCATTAATTTTCACTTGATTAATCCATGAATTTCTCCAAAGCGCAGGAGCTCGAACCGCCAACTCTTCACCATCTGCAGCCATAGTAATATCCCAACGATAATACTTCCCTGTCTCTAATGTATATTCTGTATTAGACATTGTAAGGTCAGAATTCAGAGTTAATTCCAATCCTGTAGGCCTTGATGCAAGGTTTCCTTCAGCCAATGCCAAACTATACCCCAAAACAAGGGCAAATAATGTAACAGTAAATGTGATTATTTTAGTCATAACTCTTAGTCCCTCTAACAAAATAAATTAAAGCCAAATCGGTCAATCACCCCAACCCCAAAGTCTTGATTGAATTTATCAATGAACTTATTCAAAAAATAATTAATAAAAGATATAGAAATATCTTTAAACAGCTTAATTTAGCCAACAATTATCATTTTGGCTAATAATAACCAATTTTGCATTATTTATTGGCTATTTTGCAAAATCGGATGAACGAATTTGATATTTTTCCATCCGATACCGCAATTTCATCCTTGTAATCCCTAGCTTTCTTGCTGCTTCAGAAGTGTTTCCTCGGGACGCTTTAAGAGAATGTTTGATAAGATCACCCTCTACTTCAGCAAGGGTTTGATCAGCAACAAAGGGAATTGAATCTTTGTTCTGATCATCTTTTACCCCCCTAGTTGTTGACCTAGATAACTGAAGAGAATCACTTTCAATAATCTCACCGTTTGTGAGAAGAAGTGCTCTATCAATAACATTCTTAAGTTCTCTAACATTTCCTGGCCATCCATAAGACATTAAAGCCAAATTTGCATCTTCAGAAATAATTGGAATTTTTCTTCCGTAAACACGAGCTGCTCCCTTTAATAATTCTAAAGCAATCAATGGAATATCTTTTTTGAACTCTCGAAGGGACGGCATAGAAATAGTCAAAACGTTAAGCCTATAATAAAGATCATCACGAAATTCTCCTGTTTTAATTCCCTCAGATAAATCACGATTAGTTGCAGCGATAAATCTTGCTCGAACGGGAACCTCTTTAGCGCTACCGACTTTTCTCAATACCCTTCTTTCTAATACATTTAAAAGTTTTGCTTGAAGGTTAAGTGACAATTCACCAATTTCATCTAAGAATACTGTACCACCTTCTGCGGCCTCAATAAGCCCAGCACGTGAAGAGTGAGCGCTTGTAAATGCTCCTCTTACGTGCCCAAATAATTCAGCCTCCATTATATCCTTTGGTAAAGCAGTACAATCTATATGGACAAAAGGGCTATTAGCTCTTGGGCCTAAGTAATGTAATAAACGTGCAGAAACGTCCTTTCCCGTACCTGTTTCCCCTTCAATTAATACCGTAGGTGAAGCCTCACCTCCTATTTCGGCAATTGTTCTAATCTTTTTACGAACTTCTTTGATTAATTCAGAGTCGCCTAAAAGTTCTAACTTTGCTTCGTAATTGATTTCTCTTGCTAAGGAAAAATTTAGACGGGATTTAATTTGCGCTGATTCCATAACCTTTTCCAAGGTTATCAATAATTCATCTAAATCTATTGGTTTCTTCAAATAATCAGCTGCACCTAATTTCATTGCTTCTACTGCCTGAGCAACATCCCCATAAGCAGTAACCACAACAACACTCGGAGTGGAATCTTTTTTATCAATTAAATCCGCTAGCAACTCAATTCCCTCACCATCAGGAAGCCTCATATCAAGAATAACTAGATTATAATCATTAACCTCATTTGATAACTGGATGCGTGCTTCTTTCAAAGTTGCGACTGCTTTACAATAATGACCTGCGCGTTCAAGCGACTTTACAACTGCACGTGCAAATATTTCTTCGTCTTCTACTAAAAGAATGTGCCACATTTGAAAGGGCTCTTCTTCTTTAAAATCTGTTATATCTGAATTCATATCTCTTAATCATCATTCCTGAATTTATTATTATACTAATGGTAAAGTAATCATAACTTCAGTGCCCCCTTCGGACGAAGAACTAAATTCAACCTTCCCATCGTGAAGGTCACAAACCTTAAAAGCAAATGGAATGCCTAATCCACTCCCAAAACTTTTGGTCGTAGGGCCTGGATTTAGATCATCTGATTTGGGATTAAATGGCATACCAGGGCCATAATCTCGAATTGTTAAATATATATTATTATTTTCACTTTTTAGCGAAAATATAATTTTACTTCCTTCAGGTGAGGCCTGCACTGCATTCAATATCAATCCATAAATTGCCTGCTCAAATAAATAAATGTCAGCCATTACAAATGAATTAGATTCCCAACCAAATTTTTCAATAATAATTGATTTTTGATCTAAAACATTAGTAAGTAAACTTAAAGACTGATCAACGAGATCTGATAGATTAGCTTTAGTTCGCTCCAGGCTAAGTGGATTTAAATAAGTCAATAAAGATGTGAGCCACTGTTCTAATCTATCCACAGTAACTGTTATATCTTTTAATCCATCAGCAACCTCTGTTGGAAGCTTAACATCATCATGTAATTGAGCGGTAGCTCGAATGCTTGCAAGAGGATTACGTATGTTATGCGCAACTACAGGGATTAATGAACCAAGCGCAGCCTGCTTTTCAGATTTAATTAATGCCTCCCTACTTTCAGCCAAATCCGTGGCCATTCGATTAACTGCCTTTTGCAATTCAACGAGTTCAGAGGCTCCATTCTCCTTAACCTTATAGTCTAATTTACCCCGCCCAAATTCTAAAAAACCATACAATAAATCTGCTACTGGTCTAACAAAAAATCTATTTAGAATTATTCCTGAAGATAGCAACATTATTGCAGCTAACCCAATCGGAACGAGAATAATCAACAAAGTATTTCTAGCAAGAACATTTGATTGTTGATTCTGAATACTTTGAGCTACCCTCATTAATGAATCATTGGCTACAAATACTTCTTCATAATCATCAAGCCACATCATTTCTAAATTACCCGTAAAGAAAACGGTGACTTGATTATTATCCCGTATTGCGCTTGATGGAACAGACATCATTTCATTAGTTTGAACTTGTAATTGCTCATAAGCCAAAATAAGAGCTTCCACTGCCTCTTGTTCCAAAGGTAGCTTGGCAATTTGATTTAAACTTAAAAATTTTGAATCAAGCCTTTGGCTGATACTTCTATAACGTAAGACCGCTAAAGGCTCTCCCATAAAATGATGGTCAAATACTTCGGTCATTTGTCGGTAAACTTCACCACGAGTTTCCTGAACCAAAGCAAGTAGTGTATTCATCCGAGCGGACTCTTCAGCTGCTTGTTGCCGCAACTCAATGCCAATTCCTCCCATCGCTCCAGTAACAACTATGAGCAGTAAGAAGGCTAGGTTGTAACTTAGCAATAATCCCCTAAGGGAATATATGCGAATCAATGAATTATCCAAATTTCAAAATTGTTAAAAATTTCATTTTAAAATAGATCAAAATGTTTACAGCATAACTCTCGATCAATACTTATGCGGCTACTGATTCTGGATCATGAGTTAACTTTAAAAATGCATCAGAAAGATTAGCTTCTCCAGAAGAGCTAATGATATGTTCCTTGCTTCCTTGAAGAAGTACCTTTCCTTTATGAAGTATTATAACTCTGTCAGCCTCCTCAGCTTCATCAACCAAATGCGTTGACCAAAGTGTAGATATACCCCTGTCGTTCCTTAGAAAATGCACTGCATCAAGAATGTCACGTCTGCTCTGAGGATCAAGACCAACTGTTGGCTCATCCATCAACAGTATACTTGGATTATGTAAGAGTGCCCGAGCTAGCTCAACTCTCCTGCGGTTACCTCCTGACAAATTTCGAACGGGATCTTTTTGACGATCAATTAACCCAAGTCTTGTTAATTCTTGATTAATCCGTTCGTTTGCTATCTTACGTTCAATCCCATGCAAATCGGTGTGAAATTTTAAGTTTGCAATGACTGACAATTCTGGATCAAGTGTAGGGGTCTGGAAAACTATTCCTAAGCTTCCAAGGGCAGGAACTGCATTAGCACTTATGTCGTAATCATTTATCTCAATCACTCCAGAATCTGGAACAAAAAGACCAGTTAGTACCTGAAATAATGTTGTCTTTCCTGCGCCGTTAGGGCCAAGGAGAGCAACAAACTCCCCTTTATCTACCGATAAAGAAACACCGTTTAGAGCTCGTACGGCCCCATAGGACTTAATTGCGTTATCAACGTTAAGCGCCTTGCCAGCAGTATTGGCATTCATTTTTATAACTCCCAACTATTTGTAACTAATTTAAACTTTTAATCTAAAAATAACTAATAATTTATTTTATTACTTAAATTGAAGGTATATCTACTCCTTTGGCAGCAGCTGCCTCCATCTCTTTTACTCCTTCAAGAATTGCAGGATGTTCATCTAGAAAGCTTCTACGATAATCTTCAACATCTTTTCCCTCAGAACTCCTGGGTCGAGGCAATTCAATTTTATGATCGAGTAGGAGCCGGCCCGGGCTCGAAGAAAAAAACATAATACGATCTCCAAGTTGAATTGCTTCACGTAAATCATGAGTAACAAAAATAATTGTCGAACCCTGTTCTTTCCAAAGCTCTAACAATAATTGACGCAATCGATTTGCCACAGGAGCATCTAGAGAAATAAATGGCTCATCGAGTAATAGAAGAGGCGGACTATTTACAAATGCTCTAGCTAAAGCAACCCTCCTACGCATCCCCCCGGAAAGCCTATTTGGATAGGTATTGAAAAATGAACCTAACTCCATTCTATCTAATAATATCTCGGGGATACCTTCATTCTTAGCAGACTCAGAAGCAATTAAATTGATATTTTCAATTACACTAAGCCAAGGCATAAGTCTTGCTGATTGAAACATATATCCTAGAGGAGGTCCGGACGATGGTAAGCTCCCAGAAACTAGTATCTTCCCTTCATAATCGATATCAAGACCACTAATTAATTGTAAAAGTGTTGTTTTCCCTGACCCAGAAGGACCAAGAATACAAGTAAATTCTCCCTTGGGGACAGAAAAATTAAGCCCCTCAATTGCAACTACTTCCTGACCTTGATTCGTTGGAGAAGGAAAAGATTTCTTTTCGATATTTACTTCAAGAACTTTCACATTCGCCACCTTGTGGCACGCCTTTCCATAGGACGAAGAATAAAAGATTCTATCATCATAACTACAGCTATAAATGAAAAAGCATAAGCAAGAACGTTATAAACAGCAAAATTAGAGAAGTGGAGTGACAACATAAAGCCAACCCCGTTCGATCTTCCCAGTAATTCAAAAACTAAAACAATCTTCCAAATTAATGCGAGCCCAGCCCTAGCTGAAGCCATTATATAAGGATATAGCTGAGGCAGATATATTTTACGCAATATTGTAATTCGTTTAAGCCGAAATGCCTGAGCAACTTGAAGAAGATCAGGTTGAATAGATTGAGCACCCTCACGAATTGTAATAGCAACCAAGGGTACCTTATTTATTACAACTGCGAGAATAAGAGCAAATTCACCTAAACCAAACCAAATATAACATAAAATACCTATTACTAGAGCAGGCATATTTAGTCCTAGAATTACCCAACCATCAAAGAAGTGGTTTGCCCTTGAATATCTACCAAGAACAAATCCAATAATACCACCCAAAATCATTGCAAAGAAAAAAGCAACTGATGCGCGAAATAATGTCATCCCGATGTGAAAATACATTGGTGCGTAAAGCGTTTCCTCGCCCGTCATTTGTTTCCAGAAAGCCTCAAGGACTCTCATAGGGGAGGGCAATACCATTGGATCTACATATCTGGATGCAATGTGCCAAATACCCAACAAAACTATGAATGATAATATTCTAATCCATGGTCCAGTTAGGAAAAGACGAGGGTCCAAGGGGCGCCCTGCGCGAACCTTGGACCCAAGTTGAATACTCATATTACTAACAAACTAATTTAGTTAACAAATTAAATTAGAATGCAAATCCGAGCCAGAAAGTTCCATCTTGTAATTCTAGAGATGGACCCATCAGGGCTTCACCACCTAATCCAGAAAGTATACTAAATGCAAACTTAGCTGTAGAACGATCCGCATCAGTATAAGATGTCACAATTCCTTTACGATATTGTGTCATATATGTCTGATGAAGAGTCTCGTTTTCAGTAGTCTTCATTCTTTCTCTTAATCCTTCCCAAGCTGCATCACTTGTACGCAAAAGGACTTTTGCCGCTAAAGAGGACTTCAGAAAACCTTCAATTGCATCGGGATTATTGTCAGCCCAACTTTCAGAAAAAGTCCACCCCAGAAGAGGCAAACTTCCTTGAACCCCTAGTACTTTTAATATTTCTGCAGTACCTATTAGTTCTTTGTAAGTATCAGGCTGAGCTAAAAGACGAGAGTTCCAATGCCAAAAATTCATCACAGCATCCAATTCACCGTCAGCTAACATCTTATTGATTAAAAATGGTGATCCAAACTCAATGGCACCAACAGCATCACGAACATTCTGGTTTAATTTATCTAAAGACCAGGCTTGCAACAGAAGCCAACTTTTATCATTTGGCCCCCCAGCAATACCAATTCGTTTTCCACGTAAATCATCAACACTATTTATGCCTGAATCTGCTTTAACAATCACGCCACCAACAGTGCTAGAATGAGGTACCCAAGTAAAATCATTACCTTCAGCTCGTTGCCTTGAAACCCAAAAAGCATCCCCAACTATAAGGTCAACTTCTCCGCCTATAAGTGCAACAGCACTTGCATCATTACCACCAAAACCAACTACTTCAAGATTAATTCCATTAGCAGCGTCAAAACCATTACTCTTAATGGTATCAAGCTCCCAATTCACTGTACCAAAACTCAACACTCCAACCTTAACGACAGGCGCGTCTTGTGCGATTACAGGACCAAAACCTAAGGCCATGAAAATTACAGTGACTAAAGCTATTACTTTTACAAATGTATGTTTTATCCCATTACTCATTGGATCTTTTCTCCCTAAATATTTTAGTAGGCACAGACTTTATAATTACGAGATTCATAGAGAATAATCTCACAATACAAAGCACATGATCAGAAACTTGAAAATAATCTAATTATTCAATGATTGAAATAGAACTAGATATTAATATGCGCCCTTTATCTACTTTGCCTTCCAGAAGGTATAATAAAAACCTATATCTTCCATAGCATTTCCTTATAATGATTTAATAAGATAAATAAATCTAAGTGCAAATCATCACGAAGCGTATGAAATGTCAGAAAACCAGAAAAATTATAGGTTAAGCACCAAATTCCTTACCAGGCAAAGTAACTTCCTGTAATTCTTGGAAAGTAATAACTTGGTCATCAATAATTAGCTCATCTGGATCAGTGTAACCGCCTTCAGCATCCCTTTGTTCAATTTCAGCTTCTAGCTCAGGATCCATTCCATCCTCATCTTCACCACCATCTTCCTCCTCATCATAATCTGAAGCCTCTCCCCCAACTTCTTGACCCATACTAATCATATCAAGAGCATCATTTATTCCATTATCAAGAGGTTCAGTGTAAGGAAGTTTGAAAGCTCTCGGAATGCCCGAGGGAATATTCAGATCATCAAGTTCTTCGACCCAGAGATAGATAGCACCAGGTGAGTTTAGCAATTTATCTGGCTCAATTACTCTCGCCCAATGTAATTGGAATCGTTCAGGAAGCCTAGCTTCAACCGGCCAACCCATAATTCCAATAATTGAATAATATGAAACTACAAAGAAAGTACTAGTTATTACAATTGCAGTACCTTTTACCCACCAGGCCCAACGGGGGCCAATGTTAAAACTAAGAAGCAGAACCGCAATTATAACGTATGATGTAAGTGTACCAATAAACCCAAGAGTCATGTGGAGTTATGCTCCCTTCCTACCGCGAACCAAAGTTTTGGGTCTACGATTAACATCGCTAATAGTCCCATCCTCCTCCATGGTAAACCTAACCGCAGTAAGCTCTTGACCCTTATGATCAAGCTGTAAAGTAGTATAGAAGACTAGCGTTACTTCAGGGTTCAACTTTTCAACCTTAACTTCCACAGGTACATCATCAATTCCATTTGCTAAGTAGTGATGGACATTCACTACAAATTCTCCTGGAATAATTCCACGGATAGATATGGTTTCTTGATTCAATGGGTTCTGAAGTTTCTTACCATCAACAGTAATTGTATCCCTATAATTACCTCTATCATCACGATCCAAGTGCATAAGCCCAGATTCTTTTACGTGATACCAAACAACTCCGCCATTGGGATCCTCAACATACATATCGATATCATCAGCATGAGAGTCTGGCCAAGTCATAGTAATTAGAACCTCAGCTTTAGGATCTACTTTACCAGTATCAGAAATTGGATTGATCAACATAAAGGCGATCAAAAACATAAAAACGAACCCTAAGAGTGCATTGAAAAGTAGGTCCGTAAAAACATCAAACTGCTCCCGTTCAGCAAAAAAACCGTTAGGATGCATTATTTTCCTCCCTCAGAGAGGGTATTACGTAGACTTCAGTAGTTTCAGTAGTAATTCCATGAAGTTCAGTAGTGCCAATTTCTAAAAAATAATATTGGAGCTTAAGGATCAACCCCCCAACTAAACCTGCTAAAGTGGTATATAGAGCTACAGCCATACCTGATGACATCGTAGACATAGCTGCTTTCATTGTTAAAGGATCAAATGTCTTAATAGCGTTAATAGGGGAAAGCATTAAAATAAATCCTATCAACGTACCTAACAATCCTAGCTTAAACATGGAGTCTGATATAAACCAACCAACCTGCAGTCTGCCTCGGAGAGCATCTGAATAAGATGTCATCAACAAGCTTTGGTCTATACTGCTACTTGTTCCCCTAGATTGTAATATTAAATTTCTTATATGCTCTGTAAGCATTCCGCCCATTAACGTTTGACCAGAAACAGTCACTCCATCCTCAGTTGCGCGGAAATTGCTAGGATTAGATCTAATTAGTCTTCTGACTCGCCTTGCAGCATTTAATTCTTTGGAAACTGTTACAACACCATTAGCACAGTGAACAGTCGTACCAAGAAAAAGTAATGTGATTGCTAGTGAAATATAACTTCGGTCACTCTCTAACATCTCTTCGAAAAGACCAAATTGCCAAACAGCTATTAATGCAACAGCAGTAACGCCGACACAAACTAACCATTTAAGAAGTAAAACATAGTCACGTATTTCGAAAGGAGTTACTATTAGCTTAGGTCCGGCGGAATTATCGCCAGACGAAATTTCTGAAGTGCTCATGTGCCCACCTGAGTAATAATATAAGGGGACATGAACTCATTGTCCCTGATAAACTTTAAAAACATATGGTTTAATTACCAATAAAAGCAAGTAAAATATTAGTTAAAAATTATTTTTTTTTGTTATTCATGTAATATTAATTATTATTCTAGCAAAATTGCTCTTAGCTAAAATAAACTACATACCCCTCAATTTGTCCCTATAGGCCCAAGGAGGAAGAAAATTACCTTTCCATATACCTATTTTATTGAGTTCGGCATAATTTTCATCATCGATATAGTCTTCAGATTGTTCCCTTAGAGCCATGGCCATCCCTCTTCGGACCATTTCTTCAGCGATATCTATCCCATTAATTTTGCAAGTTGCCCAAGGAAATCGCATACGTTTGCGGTCTGTGTCCTTACGAAGGATGCAAGTTGCCTCACCCTCAGCAACTAATATTTGCAATTCACGATATGCTATTTGACCACAATGCCAAGGCTTCCCATTTAGAAAACATAATTGTTGCGCTTCAAATGCTTCAATTCCAAAAAGGAATAATCTTTTACCAGCGACGTCTATAACGTCGGTATCTAAGACTTTTGCAATCCCAATAATGGGATCAGATTCATTTTGTGCGTAGGCAGGTAACCCATAAAACATGCTAAAAATTACTAGTAAGACTATTCTAATTCGCATAGGAACCTTCCTCTTAATAAGTTATTCTATGACAAAAATCTGTTGTATAAAAGCCTACACAATGTCAAAACTTTAGCTCAACATCTTATATTATATACGAAAGAATAAAAATGAAGATCAATCCCCAGTCTTTTTGCTACCTAAGTGTACTAAAAGGCTATGTATTTCAATCTTTTATTATTTTATTAGTGACAGTGTTTTCACCACTAAGCTCAGGCCTTGCTCAAGATGTAGATGCATTTCGATCCGGAACTACTAAAGATTGTACGGACTGTAATTTGGTTGGTGAAAATTTAACGGGCGCAGACCTCAGAGGAGCTAATTTAGCTAGGGCTAACCTAAGTGGGACAAATCTAACTAACGCCAATCTGGCAGGAGCTAATTTAGAAAGAGCATTACTAGATGGAGCTAATTTATCTAACTCTATTCTTACTGACGCAATTATTTCCCGTGCCTCAGCTATTGATGCAGATTTTACTGCAGCAAATCTAACTGGCGCAAACATGCATAGAGCTGTTTTAACTAGGGCCAATTTCGAAAAAGCTAACTTAGCTCATGTTACTTTAAACTTAGCTTCGATGCGTGAATCTATTTTGCGTGAAACACTTCTAAGTTTTACTGATTTTTTTATGGCTGATTTAACATTTTCGGATATGACAAATTCATATATGTGGCAGGGAAATATGCGCCGCACGCGGATGCAAAGAGTAAACATTTCTGGTGTAGAGTTCATTGATTCAGATTTACGCGAAGCAAGACTCTCAGGTGCAATCACAAACGAGGCAACTAATTTTACTAAATCATGGCTAGAAAATACCAATCTTCGTGGCTTAGACTTAACTGGAGTTAATTTTTATAGAGCCAGGATGAGGCATGCTATCTTAAGAGATTGTATATTAAATGGTACTAATTTTGAGAATGCGGATCTTGGGGACAGTGACCTTGCGGATACATCACTAGAAGGAACAATCTTTATTAACGCTAATCTGCAAAATGTTATCCTTCCAAAAGAAGGATTTGGTCGTGAATTAGCAAAATACGGAAATACAAGAATGCCAGATGGGAAGACAAGAAATTAAACGAATTACCTGAAATTAATTTCTGGAGAAAAAATTTCAAATCTTGTTGAACTTTCAAAATCACCAGGTTTATAATTTCCTAGATCATCAAGACCATCTTGTCCTGGTTTTCTTAACAACTTTGTCATTATGTGAATTTTCTTTTCATCTGGAAATAATTTTTCACAATCCTGCTTTATAAAAATACCACCTAAAGGATTCTCACCTGGAAGTGCATCCAAATCCTCACACTGCCAACCACCTCTACCATACCGAATCAAAATCTGATTCCTGAGTAGATGAGCAAATCTTCTTTCATCTATTGAGACCCTGGGATCAGTAACAACTCTAATGCCCTTAATAATCCCTTCCTCGTTAAAAAGAACAGAAAGAAGAACAGGATGTCCCCCTACTTTAGTTCCAGTAAATCTTTCCAGCCATAATTGTTCTCCCTGAAGTTCACGATACAATCTCACAACAAACTCATTTTGATCATCATATCTTACATATACTTCTCGAAGTCCTGTAACTGCTTCAGGGGCACAATCCATATAGTCCATAAAACCACCGAGAGCTTTAAATGGCGGCCCTCCATTACTTCCGCAGGCGAACTCAAAATAAAACTGGGGTAAAATCTCTGTGAAAGCCATTCCAATTTTTAGGTCTCTCACTTCTCCACGTTCGTAGTCTTCTGGGGTAAGACGGCCTAAAACATTGAGGCCAAAATCCTGAGAATATGCAGAAAGAGTCTGGAAACCTATCAAAAATCCCAGAAATCCAGCAATAATAGCTTTAACTGATATAAAATATTTCATTCCACCATCCCCATAACTATTTATCTAGTCTACCAAATGTCTGATTACAATCTAAAGTCAAAGATTAATATAGCAAATTAAAATCTGATTCGTCTTGACGAACCAATTTAGACCTTCATATATTTAAAATATAAAGTAAAATTCATTCTAATGAGCACCTGGGGACCTATAGTAATGCTTACCAAATCAATATCAAATACTCACCAAAATTTTAGCCAGTTCTGGCTAATTTCATTAATCGCAATATTTTTAGGTGTACTTGCCCTAATCGGAACTCCGACCATA
>CAZHAN010000018.1:0-13747 GCA_964530575.1 uncultured Rhizobiaceae bacterium
GATCAACTAGTACCCATCCCTTTGCTTCCATATCAAAAGCTCTAAAGAGATTGGCATTAATTAACTGACATCCCCAACCGGACGGACATCCAATAAAGGCTCCTTTTGATGGATCTTCTGGATGTGGAAAAAGGTCTGGACGTTCGATGATATCCATAACAGTTTTTAATTCAGGATGAGCTTCAGCTGTCGCAGGAGGAATCCACCAACCTTCACCGAGGCCTGTAATTGGTCCACCATTAGCTGAGTGAAGTCTACCCTCAGAGAAAGCTGTTTCCAAAGGTTCGCGGACAGCATTAATCCACAGCTCACTCGCTACATCGGGCTCACCCTTCTCATTCATTGAAGTGAATGTTGGCATTGTATCTCCAGGTACTAGCTCTGCAGTACAGCCGAAGCCCGCTGAAAGAATAATTTTATCAACATTTGCCATTAACTCCGCAGAGGCCCAATTCATGTTTGCAATTGTAATCGAACCACATTCAGATGATGCAGTTTGCGTATCATCATCGTCCCTTGTAAAAAGAAATATGGCCCCAATAATAATCAGAACCACTAATATCAAACCGTTTCGCTGTGTTAATTTCATTTTATTTCCCTAATTTTTTAAAATTATTTAACTCTACGAATGATTCATTTTTGTAAACAAATCACCTGAATCCATACCTTTTATGTGCAAAAAAAATCTCTTTGATAGAGAACAATGCACAAATTAGTTGAGATTAATTTAGGCTAAAGTTAAGAAATAAAACTCTAACTAAACGCAAGCATTTGCTTGATTTAAATCCCAATATGATGAGCTATTTAATTCTATAATAAAAAAAATAACTCATTACTGATCAAATACAGGGTAACAAGATGAGACAGTAAATGTCAAAATTGGCAGAAATGTTGGGTTATTGCTATGAAACGAATAAAATAAATAGAAAAATCTATGATTATTTGGCTTTATTTTATCGATAACGCCAATAGTATGCGATTTCTTTCCAAAAAATTATCGTGCACACATACTATTTTGATGAAAAAAGAAAAATATAATTATCAATTAATTTATTTAAGAAAAACCTTAGCAAATACATCTTAACGAAGCGCAGAACAGGCTCGTGAAATCCGCATGCAAGCCTCCTCAAGTGCTTCTGTAGAGGTAGCATAAGAGATTCGAAAATGTGGCTCAAGACCGAAAGCTGCCCCCTGAACTGTAGCCACACCTTCAGCTTCTAATAAATATGTTACAAAATCCGAATCATTTTCTATCTTATCTCCAGATGGTGTTTGCTTTCCAATCAAGCCAGTACAAGATGGGTAAACATAAAAAGCACCCTCCGGGTTAGCGCATGAAATACCATCAATATCATTTAACTTTGCAACTACTAAATCTCGTCTCTCCTTGAAGCTTGTGATCCAGCTTGATAAAAAATCTAAAGGACCATTTAATGCTTCAATAGCTGCAGCTTGGCTAATAGAGCTAGTGTGTGTGGAACTTTGTGATTGAACCTTTGCCATAGTCTTTATGAGATCTGCCGGTCCTCCTGCATAGCCTACTCTCCAGCCAGTCATTGAAAAAGCTTTAGAAACTCCATTAATTGTTAATGTTCTTGATTTTAATTCTGGAGCAATTTGTGCAAACGATGAAAATTTAAATCCGTCATAAACGATGTGTTCATAAATATCATCCGTCATTACCCAAACGTGACTGTGTTTAATAAGGACGTTTGCTAATGCTGCTAATTCTTCCTGAGAATATGCTGAGCCAGTGGGATTGGAAGGAGAATTCAAAATTAACCATTTTGTTTTCTCTGTAATGGCCGATTCAAGCTGGTCAGGAGTAATTTTAAACCCATCTTTCTCACCTGATTTAACTATTACTGGAACCCCTCCAGCTAATAAAACGATGTCAGGATAAGAAACCCAATAAGGAGCAGGAATAATTACTTCATCAGAGGGATTGATTGTTGCAATTGCCGCATTATAAATAACTTGTTTTCCGCCACAACAAACCGCTATCTCATCTAAACCATAAGAAAGGTCATTTTCTCTTTTAAATTTTGCTGAGATTGCCTCCCGGAGGGCTTTTGTACCATGAACTGGAGTATATTTTGTCTCTCCTCGAAAAATTGCGGCAGAAGCGGCTTCTTTGATGTGGTCAGGAGTATCAAAATCTGGTTCACCTGCACCTAAACCAATGACGTCCTTTCCTTCAGCTTTAAGTTCAGCTGCGCGTGTGGTGACAGCAATAGTAGGTGATGGCTTGATGCGAGAGACTGATTTAGCAAGGAAAGACATTCTTAACTCCTTAGAAATGCAATTTTAATGATTAATAAAATACTGGAAGAATCAACTAATTTCAAAAAAGGGAAATAAAATCAAATAATTTTAATATATTTTTTAAGTAATCCATTTAATCTAATTATAAAATGGTAGATAGCAAAATTTTCCTAAACTATGAAGTAAAATTTTAGAATATTATCAATTATGAACCAAAGTCTTCACCAATATAAAGATAAAGGAGGAATAACCTTTGATCTCATCTCTGATTTTTCAGCTACTGGTGACCAGCCCCAAGCAATTAATCAGCTTGTAAAGGGGGTTAACGATGGGTTCTCTGATCAAACCTTACTTGGTGTAACTGGGTCAGGGAAAACCTTTACGATAGCAAATGTAATTGCTCAAACTGGCCGTCCAGCTATAATATTAGCCCACAACAAGACCTTAGCTGCTCAACTATATGGCGAAATGAAAGATTTCTTTCCTAATAATTCTGTCGAATATTTTGTCTCCTACTATGACTATTATCAACCAGAAGCATACGTTCCTAGAACGGACACTTACATTGAAAAAGACGCAGCAATCAACGAACAGATAGATAGATTACGCCACTCTGCCACGAGAGCTCTGCTAGAGCGTGATGATGTAATAATTGTTGCAAGCGTTTCCTGTATTTATGGTATTGGATCACTAGAAACATATCAAAAGATGACAGTCCCAATTAAAATTGGAGATTTAATTGATAGATCAAAATTACTGAGGCAGTTGGTTGATCTTCAGTACCGTAGGAATGATACCTCATTTGAACGAGGAACATTTCGAGCAATAGGAGATTCAGTTGAATTATTTCCAGCCCACCTGGAAGATCGTGCCTGGAGATTTTCTTTATTTGGTGAAAAAATTGAATCAATTACAGAATTTGACCCTTTAACAAGGAAAAAAACTGAGAATCTCGATTTTGTAAGAATATATGCAAATTCTCATTATGTGACTCCTAGACCAACACTCAAACAAGCTACAATCGTAATCAGAAAAGATCTTGAGAAAAGATTAATTGAATTGAAAGAATCAGGGAAAAATCTAGAAGCTGAACGATTAGAGCAAAGAACTAATTTTGACCTTGAAACAATGATTACTACTGGAACTTGTGCAGGAATAGAAAACTACTCAAGATATCTTACAGGACGCAAGCCAGGGCATCCACCGCCTACATTATTTGAATATATTTCTGATAATACACTTGTAATTGTTGATGAGAGTCATGCAACTATTCCCCAGCTCGGTGGAATGTCTAGAGGTGATTTGAGACGAAAAACCACCCTTGCTGATTATGGATTTAGACTCCCGAGCTGTGTTGATAATCGTCCGTTAACATTTGAGGAATGGGATAAAATGCGAAGACAGACAATATTTGTTTCTGCCACCCCAGGAGACTGGGAATTAAATCAATGCAACAATGTAATTGCAGAACAAATAATTCGCCCAACCGGATTAACAGATCCCCATTGCGAAGTTAGGCCAGTAGAAAATCAGGTTGATGACCTGATGACAGAGTGTAGGGATGTTGCAAAATTGGGGCAAAGAGTTCTTGTTACAACTCTAACAAAAAAAATGGCAGAAGATCTAACTGAGTACCTCCAAGAATCAGGAATACGAGTTAAATATCTTCACTCAGACATTGATACTCTTGAAAGAATTGAAATTATAAGGGAGCTTCGCCTTGGTGAGTTTGATGTACTAATAGGAATAAATTTACTTAGAGAAGGTCTAGACATACCTGAATGCAGCCTAGTTGCAATACTTGATGCTGATAAAGAAGGTTTTTTACGTTCACGCAGATCAATTATTCAGACTATCGGGAGAGCTGCAAGAAATGTTAATGGTCGTGCAATTCTATATGCTGATAAAATGACAGAAAGTTTGATTAATGCAATTAACGAAACAGACCGAAGGCGTGCAAAGCAAGAAGAATATAATTTGATAAATGAAATAACACCTGAATCAATTCAGAAAAATGTAGCACAAATAATCCAAAATATAAACATCACTGATAATGAAGAAGAAAATCTAGATTATATAAATGAAGGAGATACAATAAATGTTAAAAAAATAAAATTGTTAGAAAAAGAAATGTTTATAGCTGCGTCAGAACTAGAATTTGAAAAAGCAGCAAAAATCCGTGATAAGATTAGAAGATTAGAGAATTATAATATTGGGATTAAGGCTAACAATTAAGAATCTAATATCATATATCCAATATTAGATAATTAACGATGATCTATATTCTATTGCACTACGTAATTAACAAAAATTTTTATAAAATTTAGAAATAATAGAATTAGAATGTATATGAAGTCTATGTTAAAAAATAAAAAATTTCTAATCTCAATAATTTTATTTTTTGTCTCAATATTCTCATTATTATTGTTAAAATTCTATTTTATATATGATCCTGAGGATGGTTATCAAAAAGGGTTAGTTGCTCTTGGAAAGGGCGATCCTGACCTTGCCTATATAGAGTTTTTAAAAGCAGCAGAAAAAAATCATGTCGAATCTATTTATGGACTTGGCGCCCTGTATCGAGATGGTCTCGGGGTTCTCCAAAGTGCTGACGAAGCTGCAAAATGGTATCTAAAGGCAGCAGAATTGAATTTTGCACCGGCACAATTTAACTTAGCTGTGATGCACCAGAAAGGCGAAGGGGTGCCTTTTGATAATAAAATTGCAATCCAATATTATTATTCAGCAGCAAGCCAGGGGTACAGTCGAGCACAATTTAACTTAGCAGTTATGTACCAACGCGGAATAGGAACCCGGCAAGATCTTGTTGAGGCATTTTTGTGGTATGGTCGAGCTGCAAATCAAGGGGATAAAGAAGCGGAATCAAGAATGATTCTCGTATCCGAAAATATCCCAGAATCACTTCTAACTAAGGCTAGGGAGACTCTAAAAAAGGAATTTAACCAAAATTAATCAAGGTTATTCCTGTTTTTTTTACTATTGAGGTCCTAAAAAATTTTCCTTTCTAATAAATGGTGCCCGCAGCTGGACTCGAACCAGCACGGCCTTACGGCCAAGGGATTTTAAGTCCCTTGCGTCTACCAATTCCGCCATGCGGGCATTATGGCTATATAATAACAAACAACTGTTTTGGTATGTAGTAAAATTTATATATGCTGAAAAGGTTGAAAACAAAACTAGAATTTTCATATCATAAAAATATGCTGGTAACCTATTTTTAATAATTATACCTAAATTAGTAACTATAATCTTATATGATTTTCGATCCACCCCTGATATCAGGTCAACTTATACGAAGATACAAACGTTTTCTTTCAGATATTGAGCTTGAGAGCGGAGAAGTTGTTACCGCTCATGTTGCAAATCCTGGAGCGATGCTAGGACTAAAGGATCCTGGCTCAAAAGTTCTTTTATCAAGGTCAAATAATCCAAAAAGAAAATTGCAATTTTCCTGGGAAATGATCCAAATACAAAAGCATTGGGTAGGAGTTAATACTTTACGACCTAATCAACTCGCAGAAGAAGCCATCACCAATGGGAAAATCCCGGAACTTCAAGGCTTTTCTAGTATGCGAAGAGAGGTGGCTTATGGAAAGAATTCTCGAATAGACATTTTGTTGGAGGATGGCCATAAAAGTAGCTTTATTGAAATAAAAAACTCTCATTTAATGAGAAAAAAAGGAGTCGCAGAATTTCCTGATTCAGTAACAAAACGTGGATTAAAGCATTTAGATGAATTAGCAACATTATCAGCTAAAGGCGTAAGAGCAGTAGTATTAATAGTTGTTCAAAGAGAGGATTGCAGCACATTCACAATAGCAAAAGATATAGATCCAGCCTTTGGGCAAGCCTGGGAGAGAGCCAGACGTTCCGGAGTCGAAACTTTATGCTATGATTGTTCTCTCTCTAGAACGGAAATTGTGATAAACAATTCCATGCAAATAATTGATACGGAAACCCAATGAACGTTAGATCCAAATCCAAGAAAATACCTGCTGAAGTTCCAAGGCGTACTGGAGAAATAAAAATCCACACGTCTGGAGAATTCGAAGGAATGAAGAATGCAGGTCAGGTAGCTGCAAGGACATTAGATCATATTGATCGCCATATAGTACCAGGAGTTTTAACCGAGGAAATAGATGAAATTTGCCATCAATTCATCCTTGATAACAATGCAACTCCTGCCCCCCTATATTACCGTGGTTTCCCAAAATCTATCTGTACTTCAGTAAATCACGTTATTTGTCACGGGATTCCTTCTAACAAAGCTTTAAGTGATGGTGACATCATAAATATAGACGTTACAGTGATTGTAGATGGGTGGCATGGTGACACTAGCAGGATGTTCTTTGTTGGAAAACCTAGCATTAAAGCTAAAAAATTGTGCCAAATAACTTACGAAGCAATGATGCTTGGTATTAACACAGTTCGGCCAGGATCAACCACAGGAGATATTGGGTACGCAATACAACAATATTCAGAAGCAAACAGGTACTCAGTTGTTAGAGATTTTTGTGGTCATGGAATAGGAAAGGTATTCCATGACGCTCCAAATATTATCCACTATGGAGAACCAAATTCAGGTTTTAGGTTGCTAGAAGGAATGTTTTTTACTGTCGAACCTATGATTAATCATGGAAAGCTAGAAGTGAGAATGTTAGGAGATGGATGGACAGCAGTTACAAAGGATAAATCTCTATCAGCTCAATTTGAGCATACTGTTGGGGTAACCCAAGATGGTGTAACAATTTTTACCAACTCTCCAGCTGGAATGGATCACCCTCCATTTTAGAATTAGACATATAGATGCAAAAAGGGAAGTAAATGATTCCACGTTATTCAAGAAATGAAATATCTTCTGTATGGGAGCCAAAAAATAAGTTCCAAATCTGGCTAGATATAGAAATTCATGCAACTCAAGCTCTAGCAAATAAAGGCGAAGTTCCCCAACAAGCAGCAGAGGATTTAGCCCAAAAAGGAAAATTTGAAATTGAAAGAATTGATGAAATCGAGCTTGAGGTTAAACATGACGTTATTGCCTTCTTAACGAATGTTGCTGAGCATGTAGGTCCAAATGCTAGGTTTGTTCATCAAGGCCTTACTTCATCAGATATTCTTGACACTTGTTTGGCTGTTCAACTCTCCCAATCTGCCAATATCCTAATATCAGATCTAGATAAATTATTAGAAGTACTTAAAAAGAGAGCCATTCAGCACAAATATGATGTGTGTATTGGGCGTAGTCATGGAATTCATGCCGAGCCAACCACATTTGGACTTAAGCTTGCTCAAACATATGCCGAATTTGATAGAGCGAGAACAAGATTAATTAATGCCAGAGCGGAAATTTCAACTTGTGCCATATCAGGTGCAGTTGGAACATTTGCTAATATTGACCCTTCTGTTGAGTCGTATGTAGCTGAGAAAATGGGTCTTAAAATTGAGCCCGTCTCCTCACAAATCATCCCAAGAGACAGACATGCGTTTTTCTTTTCCACGCTTGGAGTAATTTCTGGGTCAGCCGAAAGGATTGCTACCGAAATTCGCCATCTGCAACGAACTGAAGTTCGAGAAGTAGAAGAATTTTTTGAAGTGGGCCAAAAAGGTTCATCTGCAATGCCACACAAACGTAATCCTATACTTACAGAAAATATAACAGGACTAGCTCGAGTTGTTCGCGCTGCAGTTATTCCTGCTATAGAAAATATTTCTCTTTGGCACGAAAGAGATATCTCTCATTCAGCGGTTGAACGTATATTTGCTCCTGATGCAACCATAGCTCTTGATTTTGCACTTTATCGCCTTGCCGTTGTCATTGATAAACTTATAGTTCATCCAAAACGTATGCTCGAAAATATTAATATTCTTGGAGGTTTAATTTTCTCACAAGGAGTACTCTTAGCCTTGACTAAGGGAGGTATGAGCCGAGAGGATTCTTACAAAATAGTTCAAGAATGTGCAGGAACAGTTTGGGAAAATGGAGGCTCACTTCTGGAATCTCTCCAAAAAGATAAGCGCATTCTTAAAATTCTAAATAAAGAATCTTTAATTTCTATATTCGATCTCAAAACACATACGAAGCATGTGGATACAATTTTTGAGAGAGTATTTGACTAATAACCAATTAAAATCAAAAAATGAATTAAATTTTATAGTAGAAAAATTATTGAGAAAGCAGTTGCTGTTTAGCTTCAAGCAATAAACTATCCATTTGCTCCCTTAACTCTTCTTGACTTATGTCTGTAGCTACACGACTTAAATCTGCCCAAACCTTCTCAAAAACATCCTCATCTCCAGGACGATCAAAATCAGAAGCAACGACATCTTTGGCATAACTTTCTGCATCACCATTGGCTAAGCCCATCTTTAGAGCTGCCCAAAGTCCTAATAACCGATTCCGACGGGCTTGTATTTTAAAATTAAGCTCAGCATCATGGGCATATTTATTTTCAAATGCCTTTTTTCGATCCTCTAATGTCAAACCAACTCTTCCTTTAAAAATTCTAAGTTTATAATAGATATGTAGTAAAGATATGATAATCAAGCTTCGAAAAGACTAGCATAACAACAATTTCTATCATATTAATTCTATATCTAATAGTTCGACTTTTACCCCCTTGGATTAGCATGTCAAGACGTAGACAAATATATGAAGGAAAAGACAAGGTCATCTTCGAAGGGCCTGAGTCTGGCACTATAGTCCAATATTTCAAGGATGACGCCTATACATCTAATAACAAAAAATCCGGAACAATAATTGGAAAAGGTGTAATAAATAATCGAATTTCAGAATATTTTATGACCCGATTAGGTGAAATTGGAATACCAACTCATTTTGTCAAAAGACTAAATATGAGAGAGCAACTGGTTAGAGAGGTGGAAATTATTCCTTTAGCAGTGGTTATAAGAAATATTTCTGCTGGATCAATAGCAAAAAGATTGTCTATTCCAGAAGGCACTACCCTCCCGAGAACTATAGTCGAGTTCAAGTACAAATCTAGCGACCTTGGTGACCCTTTAGTCTCTGAAGATCATATTACCGCTTTTGGATGGGCCAACCCTAATGAGTTAGATGAAATGATGCAGCTTTCATTGAGAATAAATGATTTTTTGTGTGGTTTACTTTTAGGGGTAGAAATTCGTTTAGTAGACTTTAGAATAGAATTTGGACGTCATTATAATCAAAATGATGAAATGAATATCATTCTAGCTGATGAGATTAGTCCCGATAGTTGTCGTCTATGGGATGCCAAGACAAATAAACGAATGGATAAAGATAGATTCCGCCAGGATATGGATGGAATTGCCGAGGCATACCAAGAGGTAGCCCAAAGACTAGGTATTTTGCCTGAAAGCATTCCAAGGATCCATCAGGGTCCAAAACTAATGCAATAAATGATAACAGCAAAAGTTTACATAACTCTTAAAAAAGGAGTGTTGGATCCTCAAGGTAAGGCAATAGCTAACTCTTTGAGCACCATGGGGTTTAAAAGCATCAAAGATATCCGCCAAGGAAAATTTATAGAGGTAAATTTAGATGAGGCTGATCCAAATCAAGCTAAATCTCTTGTAAAGTCTATGTGTGACAACCTTCTTGCAAACTCAGTGATAGAAGATTACTCAATTGTAATTGACGATTAATAATAGGATCATTCTTATGAAGGTCGCAATTATAGTTTTTCCTGGATCAAATTGTGATCGTGATGCATTTGTAGCTGTGGAAAGTATTTTAGGCTCTACTCCGTTACTAGTCTGGCATAAAGATACCAAGATTCCCGATGTAGATTTAATTATCCTACCAGGAGGATTCTCTTATGGAGATTATTTACGCGCAGGGGCAATGGCAGCTAACTCTCCAATATTAAACGAAGTAGTTCGCAAAGCTAAAAAGGGTATTCACATTTTAGGAATCTGTAATGGTTTTCAAATACTCACTGAGTGTAAATTATTACCGGGCGCGCTTATAAGAAATTCAGGAATTTCATTTATTTGCCGCGATGTGGACCTTCGAGTAGAAAATACAGAATCAAAGTTTCTGCATAAATATAAATCAAATCAAATTATACGTATTCCTATTGCCCACCATGACGGAAACTATATAGCAGACGAAAAAACCCTTAATGATCTTGAGGAAAATAACTTAATAGCTCTTCGTTATTGTTCTCCAAGTGGAGAAATAGACAATAATACTAATCCAAATGGATCAGATCGAAATATTGCAGGAATTTTAAATAAAAACCTCAATGTTCTTGGAATGATGCCTCATCCTGAGCGTCTAATTGATAAAAAACTTGGCGGAGTTGATGGTAAAGCACTGTTTGAAGGGTTATTCGAGGCAATGTCTTGACTAGCTATCCCAATAATCCCGAAGTAAATGAGGATCTTGCACATCAATTTGGAATGTCTAGCCAAGAGTATTCGGAATGCTTAAAAATTCTTCAACGGAAGCCTAATTTCACAGAGCTTGGAATTTTTTCTGCAATGTGGAGTGAGCATTGCTCATACAAAAGTTCAAAAAAATGGTTAAAAACTCTACCTACAGAAGCGCCTTGGGTGATTTGTGGCCCAGGTGAAAATGCAGGTGTTGTAGATATAGGAGAAGGACAGGCAGCAATTTTTAAAATGGAAAGTCACAACCACCCATCTTTTATTGAGCCCTTTCAGGGAGCAGCAACTGGAGTAGGTGGAATCCTTAGAGATGTATTTACTATGGGCGCCCGCCCTGTAGCCAACTTGAATTCACTTAGATTTGGCAGTCCGGATAATAGAAAGACTAAACATCTTGTCAGGGGAGTAGTCGCAGGCATTGGTGGATATGGGAATTGCGTGGGCGTTCCGACAGTTGGAGGAGAATGCACTTTTCATCAAAGGTATAATGGAAATATTATAGTTAATGCCATGACCGTTGGCATAGCTGATATTAATAAGATTTTTTATTCTAAGGCCATAGGCGCTGGTAATCCCGTCGTATATGTTGGATCAAAAACAGGAAGAGACGGCATCCATGGTGCAACTATGGCTTCAGCATCATTTGGATCTGATGTCGAAACAAAAAGACCTACTGTACAAGTAGGCGACCCCTTTACTGAAAAATTACTAATTGAAGCATGCTTAGAGTTAATGGAAACAAATTCAATAGTTGCTATTCAGGATATGGGAGCAGCTGGATTAACATCATCTTCATTCGAAATGGCGGGAAAAGGCGGACTAGGGATAGATCTTACACTTGATTCTGTCCCGCAGCGTGAGGAAGGCATGAGTCCCTATGAAATCATGCTTTCTGAAAGTCAGGAACGTATGCTGATTGTTCTTCATAAGGGTTCTGAAGAACAAGCGCGTCAAATATTTGATAAATGGGAATTAGATTTTGCCATAGTTGGAGAGCTAACTAATTCTGGTCGTCTGAAATTGATCCATAATGGAGAAATTGTAGCAGATATGCCGATCGCTCCACTCTCAGATTCCTCGCCAGAATACGATCGTAAGTGGATGCCTCCGCCTAAAGCGGGGAAAGTTGATACAGGCAATGTTGATAATCACGACCCAAAAGGAAGTCTTCTAAAAATACTATCAAGTGCAGATATTTCATCTAAAAAATGGATATGGGAACAATATGATCACATGGTAATGGCAGATACAATTCTTAGGCCAGGAGGTGATTCAGCGATAGTAAGAATTCACGGGAGTAACCGGGGGCTAGCAATTACGACTGATTGTACTCCTAGGTATTGTGATGCTGATCCATTCAAAGGAGGGGTTCAGTGCGTTGCAGAGGTGTGGAGAAACCTTACCTCTGTTGGAGCTACACCCCTAGCAATCACTGACTGTTTAAATTTTGGTAGCCCAGAAATTCCTGAAATTATGGGACAATTTGTTGAGTGTATAAAGGGCATGACAGAAGCCTGCAATGATCTTAATTTCCCAGTCGTTTCTGGAAATGTTTCATTTTACAACCAAACAGACGGAGTCGCTATTCAGCCCACTCCCCAAATAGGAGGAGTAGGGTTAATTGAAAATCTGGACTATATTGCTAATATTTCTTTTAATTCAGATGATCAATTGCTGTTCCTAATTGGCAAAACTAAAGGGCATCTTGGGGCATCAATTTTTCTTCGAGAAATTTTAGGCCAAGAAGACGGTGAACCACCAGAAACAGATCTGGAAGAAGAAAAAAGAAATGGAGATTTTGTTCGTCATTTAATTAAGTCTGGAAAAGTAAAAACATGCCATGATGTTTCAGATGGTGGTATCTATACAGCAGTAGCTGAAATGGTACTATTAAGTAAACGTGGTATTGATCTTGTACTCCCAGAATTGAGCTCATTTAATCAATTTTTATTTGGCGAAGATCAGGGAAGATATATTATTGCAGTCGATAATAAGTTTGCTCAATCAATTCTTAGTGAAGCAACTAAGTCTGAAGTTATTATAACAAATATTGGAAAAACAGGCGGAAATAATTTGACAGTTAATAAAGAATGGCCCATATCGCTTGAAGAGCTTGTGACAGCAAATCAAAATTGGATGCAAAACTATATGAATGAAATAGATCCTGAAGGAGAACTTTAATGGCTATGGATGCAGCAGAAATAACTAGCTTAATTAAGGAAGCATTCCCAGACGCCGAGGTAATAATTAAAGACCTTGCTGGTGACGGGGACCATTATTCTGCCAAAATTACATCGGAAGCCTTCATTGGACTATCAAGGATAAAACAGCATCAGTTGGTCTATCGCGCCCTTAAGGGTAAAATGGGTGGCGAATTACATGCTTTAGCATTACAAACTGCAATACCAGAATCAACGACCCCAATTACACAATAATTATTATAGTCACCATATTAGCAATGGAGAATAATCATGACTGAAAATGCACTTTTTGAACGTATACGACAGGAACTTAAGGATAATTCTGTTTTGGTTTATATGAAAGGTACCCCCGCATTCCCTCAATGTGGATTCTCAGCAGCCGTCGTTCAGGCTCTAAACAACCTTGGAGTTGAATATACTGGCATTGATGTCTTGACTGATCCACAGCTTCGAGAGGGAATAAAAAAATTTAGTGATTGGCCTACAATCCCACAGCTTTATGTTAAGGGCGAGTTTATAGGTGGCTGTGATATCGTTAGAGAAATGTTTGAAGCTGGTGAGCTTGTTCAACTATTCAATGATAATGAAATTGGAATGCAGAAGCCTACACAATAGGATTGGCTCTCGGGCTTAACGTGAATAATATTCGATAACTAGATTTGGCTCCATTTGAATAGGATAAGGAACATCAGCAAACGATGGGATTCTAACAAAAGTACCCTTCATCGATGCATGATCAACTTGAATATAGTCAGGAATGTCTCTTTCCGGTGAATCAGCAGCCACAAGAACAATTTCATTAGACTTCATTGAGTCAAGAATTTCTACCGTATCCCCTTCTCTCACTTTGTAACTAGGTATATCAACCTTCC
>CAZHAN010000019.1:0-13663 GCA_964530575.1 uncultured Rhizobiaceae bacterium
GCTATAAAGAATGCCCACCCTTTAGGATTGGCCACAGCGGTTATGAATCCTTGAGTAGATAATTTAATAAAATTAATTTCAAATGAGTGAGTTCCATCAATATTTAATGCTAGTGAACCTCTGGAATTGATCATTTGATAACCTATAAACATTAAATATATTCCACCTCCATATTTGAATAGAAGAAAGGCATTGGGAAATGACGAAATTATTGCACCACCGCCAACAACTGCTGTACCTGCAACTATCAAAACACCAATAAGCTCACCTACCATCATTTTCATTGTATTTTTTACCCCAATGGTGATTCCCATCGTCAAAGCAAGTGTCATACAAAGACCAGGAGTTATGGAAATGACAAAAAAAACAGGAATAAAAAAGTATAAGAGTGAAAAGTCGAAGAACATTTGAAAATTTTACACCTTTTTTTTAGAGCGCATAAAAAACGAGCGCAACAAATTCACAATCATTTCTTTAGAAACTCTCCACCGATGTCAGGATGTGTCTCATCCAGAGAAGTTTGACAGGAAATGGAGAAGCTACGGGTTCTGGGTGGAGTTTTACTCAACACCCTTTGTAATTCTTTTTGATACATTCACTGGCAAGGTCTTGTGCTTTTATAATTTCAGAGGGAGTCATCCGTTTTGCGGCCATGTCACGCACTCTCTCCCCTGGTTCATTTCTATTAGATGCACCAATATTTCCCCACATATGGGCATAAATATTATCCTGTATGACACCTTCTCCGTTGAAGTACATGAAACCCAGCATGGTATGGGCTAGGGCATGCCCCTGTTCGGCAGCAAGCCTATACCACTTCAGCGCTGTCTCATAATTTTTTGGAACACCTCGTCCTGAGCGATACATCATGCCCATGCTGGTCTGTGCAAGGGCATACCCCTGTTCAGCAAGTGGTCTCAACTCACGCAGAGCAGTTACATAGTCTCCTTTGCGGTAAGCCCCATAACCCTTATGATAATTACCTTCAGCAAGAGTTTTCAACTTATCAAAAGCCAATACATCGTTATTTTTAAGTGCGTCCGGGCCTCTCTCTAAATTTAAGCTCCAAGTCATATGCGGATTAGCCATAAGCACAGCAAAAGCTAGAAAGAGGGTTACGGTTAGTATTTTCATAAAAAGGATTATGACGAAAAATGTGAGAGGTGGGAAGTCTGAGCCTTTAAAAATTGTGACGCTTTGTAAGAAATGTAAAATGTCATCATTCAATGTAAATATTAGTAAAATGATTCCAAAAATTAACATTGTATGTGTCTGGAACTCTATCAATTTTGCATTGGAATCCAATTGATAAATCTTCAAAAGGTATATTATTTTTTATAACCCAATAGAACGAATCTTTTCTTACCTTAATTCTAAGTTTTTTTATATCTTGTGATTTATGTTCAAATTTAATTTTTTTCCAATTAAATTCTTTAAAAACAATAATAGGGACAGTGGATGAAAAATCTACACTAAAAAATTCTAATGTTTCTACAAAATCTTCATTTGTGAGTTCAAAAAATACTTTCAAGTTATCTCGAAAATTACTGTTAACAAAAAAGTTTTGAATATAATCAGAATCAATATAAATATTAGAGAAAACCTTTTGCATAAAGGTCTCAGGATTTATTGAGGTTAATTCTCTATCAATCATCTTACTGTTGACTATTTGACTTCCAAGAAAATTATACGAATCATTTTTGAGAACATTTAAACACTCAGTTTTCTTTTTTTCTAAATGGCTCTCAAAATCATCAATTGAATTTTTATTATTATTATCAAAAATATATTTGTCCCGTTGTGCGCTTTCTTTATAAAAACTTGCGTAAGGTAAATAATACATTGGATTTATTTTTTTGATACTATTTAGAACTATTGTCTTAGCTACATTCTTATTCCTAAATATAATGTCTTTCTTCTTTAGTTCATCTATATTGTCAAAACATAAAGGGTATCCACTAGCATTACTAGCAAAGCTTGAGGCAAATATGGTTATGTTTTCTGGAAACCTGCCAAAATTTAAATTATTTGAATCTACGGTAGAGAAAAAAGAAAAATCTCCAAATGTAAAATAGAATCCACTATCATCTCTAAAATCTCCAGACTTTAAAATAGAGAAAAATAAATCTGATTCATTAAATTGGTAATAACTATCAAACTCAAAGGTATTTATATTGTTGAACCCTAATTTCAGTAATATTTTTTCTACACTTTTACTTTCAAAATCTGGAATTATAAATTCCATATCTTTGCGAACCTTGCTCAGTGTAAACTCATTCAGATGATCAGGGTGAGCATGGGAAATATAGATAAAGTCAACCTTATTAAGTCTTTCTATCCAGTCTTTAGGTGGGTTATTTTTTAACCACCAACCCGATGCAAAAGCAAAACCATCAATCCAGGGATCGGTTGCAAAGGAAAAATTATCACTTTTGAAAATTAAACATGCATGTGAAATAAAATCTATAGAAATTTCTTTTTTAATATTAGTATTGGGTAATTTAGGAATATATAGTTTTTTAGAAACATTAATGCACCCTGAAGAAACCGTAAAATCTTCTTTCTTTTTAAATAATTGAACATTTTCGTATCCTCCTTTTTCAGGGTTAAACTCCCAACCATGATATGGACAAACAATTTTTTCATTTTGCCTACATAAATATCCTCCCTTATGGTCACAGATCCTATTGTAAATATTAATAATTTCTTCATCTTTATGCACAATAAAATCTTGATAAAGATTTGTGCCCTCTTCTATACTCTCAATATCAATAGAAACTTCTTCTGTTATTTTTTCATAAGGCAATTTATCAATATACTTAAAATTCATTTTTAATAAATTCTTTTTATTATTAACCATATTCTTTCTCAATAATTTATTAATATTTAAGTAGTTTAACTAGAATAAGTTATACCATGGACTTTTATTTATTAACAATTCAATCTATTATTCAAAGATGACTACGAAGAAACACAAAAATAAGAAGTCAGGGAGTATCCCTCTAAACAAAATTTTCAATACCGATTGTATTTCAGGAATGACGGCGTTGCCTGAGAAAAGTGTAGACCTGGTTTTTGCAGACCCACCCTATAATCTACAACTTCAAAACAAACTCCAACGCCCTAACTTATCTGTTGTTGATGCCGTTGAAGACAATTGGGATAAGTTTTCTTCCTTCGCAGAATATGATGATTTCACAAGTAAGTGGCTTACAGAATGCCGACGTATTTTAAAAGATGACGGCACGATATGGGTGATTGGGAGTTATCATAATATTTTTCGCGTTGGTAGAATTCTCATGGACTTAGACTACTGGATATTGAACGATGTGATTTGGCATAAAACCAATCCAATGCCTAACTTTAGAGGAACTCGTTTTCAAAATGCTACAGAAACATTGATTTGGGCAAAAAAAACTGAGGAACAAAAAAAGATTTGCTTTAATTATCATGCTATGAAGCACCTGAATGATGAAAAACAGATGCAAAACGTTTGGCACATACCACTATGTACCGGTAAAGAACGGTTAAAGATAAATGGTAAGAAGGCCCACTCTACTCAAAAACCTGAACAACTGCTTTACAGAGTAATAAATTCCTCAACTGAGCCTAACGACGTTGTTCTCGACCCTTTCATGGGCTCTGGTACTACTGCAGCCGTTGCCAAAAAATTACGACGTCATTATATCGGTTATGAGTTGGATTCAACCTACGTAGAAATTGCTGATCAAAGGCTAAGCCAAATCCCCGAACCATTGTTGGATGAAGATACTTTGTTAACACAATCCAAGAGAAATCAACCGCGATTTAAATTTGGTATTTTGGTGGAATCTGGGGAACTTTCTCCAGGCACAATTCTTTATTCGCGAAATCGGCGCTATCGTGGAATCGTTAAAGCAGATTCTTTTATACAAACAGAATTGGGCACTGGATCAATACACAAAGCGGGTGCACTTGTTCAAGGCATCGACGCCTGTAATGGTTGGGATTTTTGGCATTTTGAAACCCATGAAGGCAATCTGAAACCAATCGATGAGTTGAGGAAATTCACCTAGATAAATGTTTTAGGTTTTATATCAAGGTAAAAATAATGAGCGTATATATATTTCTTTTTTTGGCGGTTGCATGTGAAGTGTTAGGAACAATGCTTTTACCTGCCTCACAAAACTTCACAAAAATATTGCCAACAGCGATTATGATTCTTTCTTGGATTGTATCTGTTTATTTCTTAACATTAACAATTCAAAAACTTCCACTTGCCGTGGTTTATGCTTCATGGTCAGGATTGGGCGTCTTCACAATAGCATTATTAAGTTATGTATTTTATAAGCAAAATTTAAGTTGGCAGGCTGTAGTTGGTTTATTTTTAATTGTTATCGGAGTAACTATAGTGAATATTTTTAAGAGCCAAACATAAGGGTTTTATTGGGATAAGCCTAAAACGAATCCTAATTATTTCAAGTAAACGTTTCTTTATTAACAATAATATATAGTTTCCGTTCTATAACAATTACAGTTATGATAATTCAGGTATTGGGGAGGATTTGTATCAATTTCTTCAAACCAGATTACATTTTTTAGGAGAAAAATATGATTGAATCAGCAGGCGGTCTTATACCATTTATATGTCATATTCTATTAATCTTATTTGGTGGTTTCATGTCACTAAATCTAATTTTCAACCCTAACTTTGTTAAAACCATGGGAATGGAAACTGACGAGGCAAGGTTTGTAGCAAGAGGTATGGGTTTCTCAATCCTTGCAATTACTTTGGTTATTTTTGCAACTCTATTTCAGATTTGGGGTTTTGAATCAACATTTGAAGTTTTTACAGTTCTATTCCTATTTACGTTATTTGGTTTTACCAACCAAGCTCTGATGTTTTTAAAGATTGTTACTCCTCTACATGATGATAAGCCTATACCAATTTCAAATATGGTTAGGCCATTAATTCCAATGGTATTAATAATTATACGGGCATTAACTTTATAATATTTTTATTTGTTAAGAAGTGTTTATCTATCTGTTTCCGATAGTGATCGATGAATTCACGTTTTTTGTGAAGTTCATCGATCAAGGCCTTCCCCCGTTAAATGTTATATGAGAGACACTCGATTTTTATATTATTATGCAGAAAGTAGATGAAATTTATTTTTTGTTACTGCTCATCTAAATAAAAAAATCTGCTTATAAATGTAACGGAAATATTGATGTTTATTAATTCAAATTCAAGCTTTGACAATACATATGTTAAATTTCCTGATCGTTTTTATGAACGTTTGAATCCTACAAAGGTTCCAAATCCTTCCCTGATTAAATTAAATATTAAGCTTGCTAAAGATTTAGGTTTGGATCCAGATTTTTTATCTTCTCAGATTGGTGCAGATATTTTTTCAGGAAATTATATACCAATTGGAGCTGAGCCTCTTGCAATGGCCTACGCCGGGCAACAATTCGGAGGATGGGTTCCACAATTAGGAGATGGGAGAGCGATTTTATTAGGTGAAGTAATTGATCAACATGGTGTTCGTCGCGACATACAGCTTAAGGGATCTGGGCCTACCACTTTTTCACGTTCAGGAGATGGAAGAGCATGGATTGGCCCGGTTCTTAGGGAATATATAATCAGTGAAGCAATGTATGCATTAAATATTCCTACTACTAGAGCGCTTGCAGCAGTTTCAACTGGAGAGTTAATTTTCAGAGAGCAGGCACTTCCCGGTGCAGTTATTACACGAGTAGCTAGCAGTCATATACGTATTGGTACATTTCAGTTTTTTTCATCACAGAATGACAAAGAAGCTTTGGTGATGTTAGCTGACCATGTAATTGATCGTCACTATCCTGAAGTCAGAGAGTTGGACAACCCTTATTTAGGACTTCTTGAATGTGTAGTTAGCAGTCAAGCATCGTTAATTGCTAAATGGATGGGTATTGGCTTTATTCACGGTGTAATGAACACTGATAATATGTTAATTTCAGGTGAAACGATAGATTACGGCCCATGTGCATTCATGGATTTTTTTAATCCTGAAATGGTTTACAGCTCTATAGACAGACACGGTCGTTATTCTTATCAAAATCAACCATCAATTGCTCAATGGAATCTCTCGTCTTTTGCAACCACTTTGTTGGGATTAATTGATGATAACGAAGATAAGTCTATTAAATTAGCAACAAAAATAATTGAAGGTTTCAATAATTCTTATAATGAATCATGGTTATTAATATTTCGAAATAAAATTGGACTTAAAATTGAACGAAAAGAAGATCCAAAACTAATCAATGAAATTCTTCAAATCATGTCAGATAATAGATCAGATTTTACGCTTGTATTTAGGAGATTATGTGATCTTGATTCAGAACTAGATTCCAGCGTTAGCCAAAATGATTCGTCTTTTACTGATCTATTCGAAGATAAAAATTTAATTACATTATGGCTTGAAAAATGGAGGCAAAGACTTGCCTTCGAGAGCCTAGACAATAAATCTCGAAAAATTTCAATGAAGTCTGTTAATCCAGCTTATATCCCCAGGAATCACAGGGTTGAACAAGCAATTTCTGATGCTCTGGATAACGACTATTCTTCATTTGAAAAATTAGTAAAAATTTTATCACTTCCCTTTGAACATCAATCCGAAAATGCAAATTTTCAAAAACCTCCCATGCAGGAAGAGATTGTTAGGGAAACTTTTTGTGGAACTTAATCCATTATGTATTGATTGAGCAGTAATAAGTAATTTTGAAGGTTGGATTGCAGCTTGAGACAGTTGCTCTGGTTTAATTTTAGACTGATTCAGGTATAATTCATTATATTATTGAAGAAATTAGACTATTATTGTTGAAATTTAAGAGAATATTGAATAATTCGGTCTTAAAAGTTGGAAAAACTCTTCCATTCCAGCGAGTTCCGGCGTATAGCAACGCCCATCATTAAAGAGGATAGGGTTATGAAACGGAACTGGTCGCCAGAGACATGGCGTAGCCGACCCGTAGAACAGGCTCCGGAATACCCGGATCTTGAAGATTTGCACAGGGTTGAAAAAGAGCTTCGCGCATGCCCCCCGCTTGTTTTTGCTGGGGAGGCACGTAAGTTACGTCAAAAATTGGCTGATGTTGCTGATGGCAAGGCATTCCTCCTTCAAGGGGGTGATTGTGCTGAAAGCTTCGAAGAATTTAATGCAGATAATATTCGAGATTCATTTAGAGTGCTTCTCCAAGTGAATGTAATTCTTATGTTTGCAAGCTCTTTGCCAATTGTAAAAGTTGGACGTCTTGCCGGACAATTTGCAAAACCTCGTACAAGCGCTATGGAAATTAGAGATGAAGTAGAATTGCCAGTTTATAGAGGGGATATTATCAATGGGATTGATTTTGATTTAAAATCACGAACTCCAGATCCTCAGCGTCAAATACATGCATATACTCAATCCGTTTCTACGCTGAACTTATTGAGGGCTCTGGCTACTGGAGGATATGCAAGCCTTCGGAGAGTACATAATTGGAATATGGGTTTTGTAGAAAAAAGTGTTGTTGGAGAAAAATTTAGGAAACTTGCTGATCAAATTGATCAGTCTATCCATTTTATGGAAGCTTGTGGAGTAGATACAGAAGCATTAAATGGACTTAATGAGGCAGAATTTTATACTTCACATGAAGCTTTATTGCTTGGTTATGAAGAAGCTTTGACACGTGTCGATTCAACTTCAGGTGATTGGTATGATACTTCAGCTCATATGCTCTGGCTTGGAGATAGGACAAGAAGTCTTGACGGTGCTCATGTCGAGTTCCTAAGAGGGATATCTAACCCAATTGGTGTAAAGATAGGTCCAACGATAGATTCTGATGAAGTTGTTAGGTTAGCAGAAACTTTAAGCCCAAATAATGAAAAAGGGAGATTGACCTTTATTACTCGGCTTGGTTCTAATGAAATTGCAAAGCGTCTTCCTAAACTAATTAGAGCTATTGAGAAAGCTGGAATTTCTGTAGTTTGGGCCTGTGATCCAATGCATGGAAATACTGTTGTTTCAGACAATGGCTATAAAACAAGAAGTTTTGAAAGAATAGTTAGGGAAGTGAATGATTTTTTTGATGTTCATCAATCAGAAGGAACTCACCCAGGAGGGATTCATTTTGAAATGACAGGTCAGGACGTTACGGAATGCCTTGGGGGTTTCCAAAAAATTACCGAAGAATCTTTGTCAGACCATTATCAAACTCTTTGTGATCCACGCTTAAATGCCTCGCAAAGTATTGAATTAGCATTTCAAATTTCCGATTCTTTGAGATCTTTGCGTTCAGAATTAAAACAAAGTGTTGCGGAGGCTTCCTGAGGCAGGGTTCCCAATCTCTGGTAACTCTGACTTTTTAGCGGAAAGGGCTAAGGAATGGTGAAAAAAATTACCATCTCTATGGCTCAACTTAATCCTGTTGTCGGTGATATTAGTGGAAACACTAATAAGCTTCTCAGCGAATATGACCAGATTTCGGAATACTCTGATTTATTAATTGTCTCAGAATTATATGTATCTGGTTATCCACCAGAAGACCTTGTGATGAGGAAGCCGTTTCAGGATTCAGTTCGTCAAGAAATTTTAAGAATTTGTAATGCAACTAAATCTCGTAAGTCGTGGATTGCTGTTGGAACTCCGTGGATTGTTAATAAAGAACTTTACAATGCTGTCTTAGTAATAGGTGAAGGTAAGATTCAAGATGTATGCCTAAAGCACATACTTCCTAACTATAGTGTTTTTGATGAAGTTCGTGTTTTTTCGAATGGCCCACTTCCTACCCCAGTAACTATAAAGGGAATAGTTTTTGGAATTTTAATTTGTGAAGATGCATGGTCTCCAGAAACAGTGAATAATCTTTCAAATTTAGGAATCGATATTTTAATTGTAATCAATGGCTCTCCTTTTGATGAGGATAAAATTGTTGAACGACAGAAACAAATGTCTTTAAGGGTAAATAAGATAGAAACTTCACTTATTTATGTTAATCAGGTTGGTGGGCAAGATGAGCTAGTATTTGATGGATCATCATTTGTAATGGATAGTGATGGTAAAGTAATTGTTCAGTTTCCATCTTGGATTAAAAGTGTTCAAAGTATTGAATTTAATAATTTACTTGGAAAATTAACACCTGCGAGTACCGGATTAAGTTCTGTTATTCCTGAGAAGTTAGAAATGATTTATAGGGCTTTAATTTATGGCCTACGTGATTATACAGAAAAGAACGGTTTTAATGGCGTTGTAATGGGGATTTCAGGAGGAATCGATTCTGCGCTGACAGCTGCTATAGCTGTTGATGCATTAGGCGCAGAAAATACTCATTGTATAATGCTTCCATCAATTTACACATCAGATGAGAGCATTAAGGATGCAAATGATTGTTTAAAAAGACTAGGCTTGAAATCTGAGAATTTATCTATCCAAAAAACTGTCGATACTTTATCAGGCCTGCTTAGTGAAATTTTCTTGGGGAAAGATCATGACACAACTGAAGAAAATATTCAGGCTAGAGTTAGATCTGTAATATTAATGGCTTTGTCAAATAAATTTGGTTATATGCTCTTAACTACTGGGAATAAATCCGAAATTTCTGTTGGTTTTGCAACTCTCTATGGTGATATGAGTGGTGGCTATTCGGTCTTAAAGGATGTTTATAAAACACGTGTGTACGAGTTAGCAAAATGGCGGAATCATAATATACCAGAGGATTCGTATAGTAATAAGTTGAATATAATACCAAATAATATTTTATCTAAGATGCCGACAGCTGAGTTAAGGCCAAATCAAACAGATCAAGATACTCTGCCTCCCTACGATGAGCTTGATAAAATACTATATGGGCTTATAGATAATGATATGAGTGTTGAGGATCTTATAGCTAAGGGATACTCAGCCTCGTTAGTTTCTAAAATTGAAAACTTAATTTATTGCTCTGAATACAAACGAAGACAATCTTCCCCAGGAGTCAGAATATCCAAACGTAATTTTGGTGGTGATCGGAGATTTCCAGTTACTAATTTTTATAGAGAGAGTAATAAGGGCAAGTAAGATTATGTCTAAGATTAATGTAAGATTTGCCCCAAGTCCAACAGGTCACCTGCATGTTGGAAATGGACGAGTTGCTCTTATAAATTGGCTTTTTGCAAAAAAAGAAATAGGAAATTTTATTCTTCGGCATGATGATACTGATTCTGATAGATCTGGTGATAAATTTATTGATTTAATTGAGCAATCTCTTTCTTGGCTTGGAATTAGCTGGGACTTGAAGGTTCGACAATCTGAGCGATTAGATCTTTATAAAGCTGCTATTACAAAGCTTAAAGATTCAGGCAGGCTTTATCCCTGTTATGAGTTACCTGAGGAGTTATCACTAAAACGAAAAGCTCAGTTGAGCGCGGGTAAACCTCCAATATATGACAGGTCTAGTCTTTCGTTATCTAACAGTGACCGGTCTGCTTTTTCTAAAGATGGACGTAAGCCGCATTGGAGATTTTTGCTTGATTCTAAACCATCTAGTTGGAGTGACCTCATTCATGGCGATATGTTGCTTGACCCTCTAACAATGAGCGATCCTATATTGGTTCGCGAAGATGATTCCCCATTATATACCTTAACATCCATAGTTGACGATGCTGATTTAAATATTAGCCATGTTATTCGAGGGGATGATCATTTATCTAACACCGCTATTCAGATTCAATTATTTGAAGCATTAGATTCCCAAGTACCGATTTTTGCCCATTTAGCTCTTTTGGTCGGATCAAAAGGTGAAGGTCTTTCTAAACGTTTGGGGAGTCTTGGGTTGGAGTCCTTCCGTAAAGAAGGAATTGAGCCACATGCCATAACTGGTTTGCTAGCAAAGCTTGGCTCTTCTCAGCCTGTTAATCCAATACGTAAACTGAAAGAACTTGTACCCACATTTAATATTTCCCATTTTAGTAAATCAACAGCAAAATTTGATACAGAATCACTCTCATTGCTTAATACCCGAATACTGCAGAATACTGATTACGAAGATATTTCTGAGCGCCTTGATGATTCACTCCCTAGAGCTATAGCTAAGGAATTTTGGGAAACTATCAGACCTAATATCAATTTCTTTCATGATACTAAAGAATGGATGAGCATTGTTTTTGGATCAATCCAGCCAAATCCTTCAAACGTTCCTGAGTTTCTAACGGTTGCCCTTAATCTTCTTCCCTCAGACCCTTGGGACGAAAAAACATGGGAGGATTGGACCAATGCAATATCAAGTGCTACTGGAGAGAAAGGTAAAAAGCTTTTTCAACCACTTAGAATTGCTATCACTGGAAAGAGTCACGGACCGGTTATGAAGCGCTTACTTCCTTTAGTGGGGAGAGACCGAGTCAAAGAGCGCCTAAAGAGTTAGAAGTATCAGGAATATAAAATTGAAATTAGCGTTGTCACTTTACAATACTCCAGTTGGGAAAAAGCAAATATTTGAACCGCTGCAAGCGAATAATGTGGGGATGTATGTCTGTGGTCCAACTGTATATGACTACGCGCATATAGGGAATGCACGCCCATTTGTTGTTTTTGATGTTTTGTACCGCATTCTTAAATATCATTATAGTTCTGTAACATATGTTAGAAATATTACAGATGTTGATGATAAAATTATTGATGCTGCTCAACAATCGGGGGAAGATATTGATACGATAACTGAAAGAACTATTAATGTTTTCCATAACGACATGGATTCAATTGCAAATCTTCCACCAAACGTAGAGCCTGCAGCAACTGACCATATTCCACAAATGCTTAAGATGATTGATTCATTGATTAATCTTGGACATGCATATGTTGCAGATGGACATGTACTTTTTTCTGTTTCATCAATGCCAGATTATGGAAAATTTTCGAGCAGAGACCTCACTGAATTAATAGCAGGTGCTAGAGTTAATGTAGCAACCTACAAGAAAGATCCTGGTGATTTTGTTATGTGGAAGCCTTCAGAAAGCAATCTCCCGGGATGGGATAGTCCGTGGGGAAGAGGAAGGCCTGGTTGGCATATTGAGTGTTCAGCTATGAGTTATGAATATCTTGGTGAGACTTTTGATATTCATGGGGGAGGGAGGGATCTAATCTTTCCTCATCACCGATATGAAGTTGCCCAGAGTACTTGTGCACATAATGGCGCACCATTAGCACGATATTGGCTCCATAATGGTTTTGTCACGGTTTCAGGGGAAAAGATGTCCAAGTCACTTGGAAATATTTTGACCATTAATAGTCTTTTAAAAGCTCATTCAGGTGAGACCATAAGGCTAGCTTTGCTTTCTACTCAGTATCGTCAACATATGGATTGGACAAATGAGCTTTTGCTTCAATCAAAAAAATCATTAGATAGGTGGTATAGAGCTACACGCGATTCATCTGAATCTGAAGGAGAGCTCTCCGAATCTGTTTTAATGGCACTTAATGATGATCTTAATACACCTGCAGCAATTTCTGCACTTCATAAATTAGCAGATTCCGCTTTAGCTGGAAGCAATCAAGCAGCTGCTGATTTGAGAAAGTCAGCTAGTCTTTTAGGTTTATTGCAGAATGACTCTGAAAAATGGTTTCACTCTTCATCTGAAACGAAAGTAAGCGAAGATAGGATAGAGTCATTGATTGAACTTAGGCGTATTGCTCGTAAAGAGAACAATTATAAAGAGGCTGATAGAATTCGTTCTGAATTGGATCAGATTGGGGTTGTTCTTGAAGATAGTGCTGAGGGTACTACTTGGAGGTGGTTAGCGTGAGTCGAGAAAGGCTTTATCTTTTTGATACAACTTTACGTGATGGAAATCAGACACGTGGAGTTGATTTTAATGTTGATGATAAAAATGTCATTTCGGAACTGCTTGATGATTTTGGTATTGACTATATAGAGGGTGGTTGGCCTGGAGCTAATCCAACGGATACAGATTTTTTTCATAATCCTCCGGTTCTCAATAAGGCCTCATTGACAGCATTTGGCATGACTCGAAGGCCAGATAAATCTGTAGATTCTGACTCTGGCCTTCAGTTGATATTAAAAACAAATGTAAAAGCCATTTGCTTGGTTGGTAAATCTTGGGATTATCATGTTGATATAGCATTAAAAACTAATTTGCATGAGGCTATTAAAATTATATCCGACAGCATATCTTCGGTAGTTTCTTCAGGAAAAGAATCTATCTTTGATGCTGAACATTTTTTTGATGGATATAAATCTAATCCAGAATTTGCAATAAATTGTTTAAAGGCTGCGCTAAATTCGGGTGCCCGTTGGGTTGTATTGTGTGATACAAATGGAGGAACTCTACCTCATGAAGTTTTTGATATAGTGTCAAAGGTAACAAAAGAAATTCCTGGAGAGAATCTAGGTATCCACGCTCAGAATGACACCGAAAATGCTGTTTCCAATAGCCTAGCAGCTGTCTTAGCTGGTGTCCGCCAATTGCAGGGAACACTCAATGGTCTTGGAGAAAGATGTGGTAATGCTAATCTTGTCTCATTAATTCCTACACTTATGCTTAAGGAAGAGTTTGCCAAAAAATTTGAAATACAAATAACTAATGAAAAATTAAAAAACTTAACATATTTATCAAGATTGTTAGATGATAGACTAAATCGAGCTCCTAATGTTAGTGCTCCTTATGTTG
>CAZHAN010000020.1:0-12406 GCA_964530575.1 uncultured Rhizobiaceae bacterium
ACTACAAAATTTTCAAAATAAAGAATTCTCTCTAAATCTTTTAGTTTTTTTCAAGCAGAAGACGGCATACGAGATGGTAATGACTTTAAAAACCAGATATGAGCGGCTGGTGCAGCAAGCTCGATGTGGCCCATTCGCTCACGCCGAACAGAAGAAAGAGTTACTTCTACGCCACATTTTTCACAAGTAATACCTCTGTATTTCATGCGTTTATATTTGCCACATAAACATTCATAATCTTTTATAGGGCCAAAAATACGGGCACAAAAAAGACCATCACGTTCTGGCTTAAAGGTTCGATAGTTAATAGTTTCAGGTTTTTTTATCTCTCCAAAAGACCACGAGCGAATTCGCTCAGGGCTAGCAATCGAGATCTTTATTTGGTCAAATTGTTGTGCCGGGGCAGACTGACCAAAAACCTTCATTAACTCATTCATGTGTGTCTTCTTTCTTTTTTCGAAACTCTTAAATGATCTATCAAATCACTAATAATTAAACTGGTTCAACTCTACATTTAGCCCTAATGCCTTTAGCTCTTTAACTAAAACATTGAAGGACTCAGGTATACCAGCTTCAAATGTATCATCACCACGAACTATTGCTTCGTATACTTTAGTTCTTCCAGCAACATCATCGGATTTTACAGTCAGCATTTCCTGTAAAGTATATGCAGCCCCATACGCTTGAAGGGCCCAAACTTCCATCTCTCCAAATCGTTGCCCACCAAACTGAGCTTTTCCGCCCAAAGGTTGCTGAGTAACAAGACTGTAGGGGCCAATAGATCTTGCGTGAATTTTATCATCAACAAGATGATGTAGTTTAAGCATATAAATATACCCAACCGTAACTTCTCGAGCGAAAAACTCACCAGTTCTTCCATCAATGAGGCGAACTTGCCCTGTTGATTCCAATCCAGCAGAGTTGAGCATCTCAACAATATCAGGCTCCCGAGCTCCATCAAAAACTGGAGTTGCCATTGGAACGCCAGCACGCAAATTATTACCAAGCTCAATTAATTGATTATCATCTAAAGGATCAATTTCATTATTATATTGTTTTGAACCATATATTTCTTTAAGGCGATCTCTGAGGGCACTTCCATCAGTACTCCTCCTAAACTTATCAACTAAATTGCCTATATCCCGTCCAAGGCCAGATGAGGCCCATCCTAAATGAGTCTCTAGAATCTGGCCTACATTCATTCGTGATGGAACACCAAGAGGATTAAGTACAATATCAACAGCAGTACCATTCTCCAAGTAAGGCATATCTTCAATAGGAAGAATTTTAGAAATCACACCTTTATTGCCGTGCCGACCTGCCATCTTATCGCCAGGTTGCAATTTTCGTTTAACTGCAACAAAAACCTTTACCATCTTCATGACACCAGGTGGAAGCTCATCTCCACGCTGAAGTTTATCTATTTTATTGTCAAATCTTGATTGCAATACCGCAGTAGCTTTATCAAACTGCTGCCTTATGCGTTCAATTGAATCCATTACTCCAGAATCTTTTACCCCAAAATGCCACCACTGCGAATGAGGTAATTCATCAAGTAGCGATTCGGTAATTGTTGTTCCCTTAGCAATATCTTTAGGTCCCGAAATTACATCACGATTAATCAAGAGAGCCTTGAGCCTATCAAATGTATTTCTTTCGAGAATTCTGCGCTCATCTTCTTTGTCTTTAGCAAGGCGCTCTATTTCTTCACGTTCAATTGCAAGAGCACGTTCATCCTTTTCGACACCATGACGTGAAAAAACCCTAACTTCAACTACAGTTCCATGACCACCAGGAGGCAACTTTAAAGAAGTGTCTCGGACATCCGATGCCTTCTCGCCAAAAATTGCACGAAGCAATTTCTCTTCAGGAGTCATTGGAGATTCCCCCTTTGGGGTAATCTTCCCAACAAGAATATCTCCGGGATGAACATCTGCACCAATATGAACTATTCCAGCTTCATCCAAATTTTTCAGTGCTTCTTCACCTACATTTGGGATATCTCTTGTTATATCTTCCTGGCCAAGCTTGGTATCACGAGCCATAACCTCAAATTCTTCAATGTGTATTGACGTAAATACATCATCTCGAACAATTCTTTCAGAAATTAGAACTGAATCTTCAAAGTTGTAGCCATTCCAGGGCATAAATGCCACTAACACATTTCTCCCTAAAGCAAGTTCACCAAGTTCAGTAGATGGTCCATCAGCAATAATATCACCAGTTTGAACTACATCACCTACGGTCACTAAAGGCCTCTGATTAATGCAAGTATTTTGATTTGACCGCTGGTATTTACGTAAATTATAAATATCAACGCCAGATTCACCCGGATCAATTTCATTCGTTGCTCTTATAACAATTCTGTTAGCATCAACCTGTTCAACCTCACCTGTGCGACGCGCTACAATTGCAACGCCAGAATCGCGCGCAACGACCTCTTCCATTCCAGTACCAACAAGCGGTGCTTCAGCCTGAATTAGAGGTACTGCTTGGCGTTGCATGTTTGATCCCATCAATGCTCTATTAGCATCATCATTTTCAAGAAATGGAATAAGTGCTGCAGCTACAGAAACAAGTTGTCTAGGTGAAACATCAATGAAATCAACTTGGTCTGGAACTGACATAACGAAGTCACCATCACGCCTGCAACTAATAAGCTCCTCAACAAAATAACCCTTTGAATCTAGAGGTGCATTAGACTGAGCAATGGTATGTCTGCCCTCTTCCATTGCAGACATATACACTACTTCTTCAGTAGCCTTGCCATTTTTAACACGACGATAAGGTGTTTCTATAAAACCATATTTTGAAACACGAGCATATGTAGCTAAGCTGTTAATTAAACCAATATTAGGACCCTCAGGTGTTTCAATTGGGCAGATACGTCCATAATGCGTTGGATGAACATCCCTTACCTCAAATCCTGCACGTTCCCTTGTTAGCCCCCCCGGTCCTAACGCAGACAATCGACGCTTATGAGTAATCTCCCCTAAAGGATTGGTTTGATCCATAAACTGACTGAGTTGCGAAGATCCAAAAAATTCCCTCACAACTGCTGCAGCTGGCTTAGCATTAATTAACTCATTAGGAACTACAGTATCAATCTCCACAGAACTCATGCGTTCTCTTATTGCACGCTCCATTCTAAGTAGACCAATTCGGTATTGATTTTCCAGTAACTCCCCAACAGAACGAACCCTCCGATTCCCAAGATGGTCGATATCATCGATATCTCCTTGCCCATCCTTTAGGCCAACTAGAGTTCTTATAACTGCAAGAATATCATTTTTTCTTAATGCTCGAATATCATCTGGAGTCTCAAGCTCTAAACGTGAATTCATTTTTACTCTTCCAACATCGGAAAGATCGTATCGTTCAGATGGTGTTAGTTCTATATCCTCTTCACGTACCCAGAAAATACCAGTAGGTAAACCTGCCCTGGGATCATTTGTTGAAACAATAACTTCAACCCAACCACTTTCAACGCTTAGAGCCCAAGCAAAACCATCAACCGATGGCTTAGCAAAAGTAACTAGGGGTTTCGATCTCCCATCTGGGTCACTTCTTCCCTCCACTTCCGGTTTTGTAAGTTTTATTGGAGACAGAAACATATCATAAAAAAGCTTTTCAGCTGTTTCTAATGTTGGAGGCTCTCCTGGACGCATCACTCTATAAATTTCAACAAGCGCTTTCTCTCTGGTATTCGCTTTGTCTGCTGCAATCGTGTTGCGTATATAGCCACCTACATTAACATTATCTACATCAAGCGTATCAATGTGATTGACACCAACCTCCTCAAGTAAAGAAATAGATTCCTGAGTAAGCTCATCTCCAGCTTCAGCATAAATTTCACCTGTTTCTTCGTTGATCAAATCTTTTGCAACAAAACGTCCGATCAATTCCTCCGAAGTTACCCGAACTTCTTTAAGTCCTGAGTCCAAAAGTTTTTTTCCTAATCGGGCTGTCATTTTTGTTCCAGCCTCTGCAACAACCTTACCATTCTTAGCATTGATCAGGTCTCGAGCTAACTTTAGTCCCCTTATTGTTTCTGGATTAAACTCACTTCGCCAACCCTTACGATCTCTCTCGAATACTACCCAATCATAAAAATATTCCATCATCTCTTCTGCCGTCTGGCCAAGAGCATATAATAATGATGAAACTGGTAATTTTCTTCGACGATCTATACGCACATGGACTATGTCCTTGGCATCAAACTCAAAGTCTAGCCAAGATCCACGATAAGGAATAATTCTTGCAGTAAAAAGAAGTTTTCCTGAAGAGTGAGTCTTGCCACGATCATGATCAAAAAACACCCCTGGGGAGCGATGCATTTGGCTAACGATAACACGCTCGGTTCCGTTAACAACAAAGGTTCCGTTCTCAGTCATCATGGGCATATCACCCATATAAACATCCTGCTCCTTAACATTTAACATCGTCTTGACTTCTGTGTCTGGATCAATTTCAAAAACAACTAATCTGAGAGTAACCTTTAGAGGGGCACCATAAGTCATTCCTCTTTGTTGACATTCCTCAACATCGTACTTTGGGTCCTCAAACACATAGCTAACAAATTCTAGCGTAGCTGCACCAGAAAAATCAGAAATTGGAAATACTGAACGAAACACGCTTTGGAGCCCCTTATCAAGGCGCTCATTAGAACCTAAGTCAGCTTGCAAAAACTGATCATACGAAGCTTTTTGCACTTCAATAAGATTAGGCATCGATGCTGAAACTGGAATGCGGCCAAAACTTTTTCTGACGCGCTTACGACCGGTAAACGACAATGACATTATGAATCCTCTTTACTTCGTCAATTCTTTCTGACGAAAAATCCAAAAACATGATGAGACGCGAATGCATCCCACCGTACCAATCCCCTCACTAAAGTTTACTCTTACTTTAGCTCAACAGTTGCCCCTGCGCCCTCAAGCTGTTCCTTAATTTTGGCAGCTTCTTCTTTTGAGGCACCTTCCTTAACTGGCTTTGGAGCAGCTTCAACAAGATCTTTTGCTTCTTTAAGGCCTAAGCCAGTAATTGCTCGAACCTCTTTGATCACATTGATTTTTTTATCACCTACTGAGGCTAAAACAACTTCAAATGTATCCTTCTCAGCTGATTCAGCTGTGTCACCTGCAGCTCCGCTTGGGGCTGCTGCAACTGCCACAGCGGCAGCTGCTGAAACGCCCCATTTTTCTTCTAATAATTTCGAAAGCTCAGCTGCCTCAATTACAGTGAGCTGTGAAAGTGTTTCTGCTATTTCTTCTATGTTAGCCATTTCTATCTATCTACTCCTTAGGGTTTTACAAGCATTCGATGGGGAAATATTTAACCCTTTTCAGCGAACGCACTAATTACACGAGCTAGCTTTCCTGAAGGTGCTTTAACAACACTTGCAATTTTTTGTGCAGGTGACTGAACAAGCCCAACTAGCTTTGCTCTTAGCTCGTCTAGTGATGGTAATGATGCCAAGTGTTTGATTCCTGCTGAATCAAAACGAACTTCACCCATCGCACCACCAACTATAACAAGCGATTCAAAGTCTTTAGAAAAATCCACCAATACCTTTGCAGGAGATACCAAATCATTTGAGAATGCGATTGCTGTTGGCCCTTTAAACATATCGGCAATACCTTCGTAAGGTGTCCCCTCTAAAGCCCTTTTGGTTAATCGATTCTTCGTTACACGGAATTTAGCGCCCGCTTCACGCATTTGGTTTCTTAGTTTGCTTAAGGATTGTACATCTAAGCCGGAATAATGACTCACAATTACAATACCAGCATTACTTAACTCTCCATTAAGTGATTCGATGAACTTTGTTTTTTCTACCCGGTTCACACCGATACTCCGTCTGAGTGGCTAAACGGTTAGACCGAAAGCCTGTTGCGAAATTGACCAGATCAAATCTAGTCGGATAAACGTCTGCCCCAGAGACCTTGAGTTAAACAAAAATGGTCTTTGTTCTTTATCAAAGTCACCGTCTATGTAGGCAAATATTAAACCGTCATAAAACGGCACCTACAGTCTCGGACAGGTCGGAAAGCTCATTAAAGTAATTTGGCTTCCCTAAGAACTGTGTTTGTTAAATAAAACGCACACAGTAATTCTTAAATCAAAATTTTTAACAGTAATAGAATATTTAAACACCAAGACTTTCTAGCTCAATATGTACGCCAGGCCCTTGAGAAGAAGACAGGGAAACCTTATTAACAAATTTCCCTTTAGACCCACTTGGTTTTGCACTAATCACTGCATCAATAAAAGCACGAAGATTTTCAAGAATAGCTCCTTCAGAAAAACTTGCCTTTCCAATTCCCGCTTGAAGTATACCGGCTTTCTCAGCTCTAAATTCAACTTGGCCACCCTTTGCAGCCTCGACGGCAGCTTTTATATCCATTGTAACAGATCCAAGCTTTGGATTGGGCATAAGACCGCGTGGGCCAAGTACCTTGCCAAGCTTTCCTACCAACGGCATCATGTCTGGAGTTGAAATACATCGATCAAAGTTCATTTCACCTCCCTCAATTTTTGCTGCAAGATCATCTGCACCAACCAAGTCTGCTCCAGCGGTTAGCGCTTCTTCAGCTTTGTCATCTTTTGCAAAGACTGCTACGCGAACAGTTTTTCCTACCCCCTGCGGAAGCTCTACTACACCTCTAACCATTTGATCGGCATGACGTGGGTCGACTGCTAAGTTTATTGCAACTTCTATTGTTTCATCAAACTTAGCTGTAGCAGCATCCTTGACCAGCTTAACCGCCTCTTCAACAGAATATAAATGTTCCTGATCAAGATTCTCTAACACTGAACGTATTCGCTTTCCAACCTTAGACATAATTAATCACGTACCTCGATACCCATTGATCTTGCGGATCCAGCAAGAATATTTAGCGCAGCCTCTATATTATTAGCATTTAGATCATCCATTTTTTCTTCAGCTATTTGCTTAAGCTGAGTCAGTGATATTGACCCAGCGGAATCTCTGCCTGGAGCTGCACCACCCTTTTCTAGCTTAGCAGCTTTTTTAATATAGTATGATGCAGTCGGTTTTTTCGTAGCAATTGTAAAAGTTTTATCAATATAAATAGTTACTACCGTTGGAATTGGAACACCTTTTTCCATACCTTCAGTTTGAGCATTAAAGGACTTACAAAATTCCATGATATTTAAGCCACGTTGACCTAAAGCAGGACCTATTGGTGGTGATGGTGTAGCAGCGCCAGCAGGCACTTGCATACGCAAATATCCTTCTATTTTTTTTGCTGCCATCTGCCTATACCTTTTCGATCTGTGAATACTCTAATTCAACAGGGGTAGCCCTGCCAAAAATTGAAACTGCCACTTTTAAACGCGATCTTTCCTCATCTATACCCTCAACCATTCCAGAAAAAGATGTGAACGGGCCATCGCACACCCGAACCTGCTCACCTATCTCAAATGTTATGGATGGCTTTGGTCTATCAATTCCCTCTTTAACTTGATGAATAATTCTATTAGCCTCGGCCTCTGAGATTGGTGCAGGCTTTCCTGCAGAGCCAAGAAAACCCGTAACCTTAGGAATATTTTTTATTAGGTGATATGAATCTTCAGTCATATCCATTTTTACAAGAACATAACCAGGGAAAAATTTTCGCTCCGAATTAACCTTTCTTCCCCTACGTAACTCAACAACCTCCTCAACAGGAACAGAAACTTCTTCGATAAGATTACCCATAGTCATTGCTGCTACCTTTTCTTCAATCGTTGCAGCCACACGCTTCTCAAACCCTGAATAAACATGAACTATGTACCAATGGGCTGACATTTAACCAGCTAACCCAAGTATAAATTGAATTGTAACTGATAATATTTGATCTACCCCGAGAAAAAAAATTGCGGCAATAAAAACCATAACAAAAACCATTAAAGTACTTACGCCCAATTCACCTCGAGAGGGCCAAGTTACTTTGCTAGTCTCTTGCCTAACTTGACGTATGAATTCGCCTGGAGAATATTTTAATGCCATAGTTGCGCCATTGATTTCTTTGTTCTACTTACCAATCACAAATGCAGAATAGTGCGATATTGCTGGCAGGAGTGGCAGGGATCGAACCCGCAACCCCCGGTTTTGGAGACCGGTGCTCTACCAATTGAGCTACACTCCTACACCGAACGAAGCGCGGGCTTTCTTAATCCCGTGCCTCTTTACCTATTACCTACGCCTTATTCCGCAATGCTAACTACAACACCCGCGCCAACTGTCCTTCCGCCTTCACGAATAGCGAAGCGAAGTCCATCATCCATAGCAATCGGAGCAATTAACTCAATTTCCATGGTTATATTGTCACCAGGCATTACCATTTCGGTACCCTCAGGCAAATTAACCTGACCAGTTACATCCGTAGTTCGAAAATAAAACTGAGGTCGATAGTTTGAAAAGAAAGGGGTATGACGACCACCCTCTTCTTTATTCAGAATATAAGCTTCAGCTTTAAACTTTGTATGAGGAGTAATTGAGGATGGCGCCGCAAGAACCTGGCCACGCTCTACATCTTCTCTTTTAGTTCCACGCAAAAGTACGCCTACATTGTCACCCGCCTCGCCTTGGTCGAGCAATTTTCTGAACATTTCAACACCTGTACAGGTTGTTTTAACTGTATCCTTGATACCAATAATCTCTATTTCATCACCAACATTAACAATTCCACGCTCTACACGCCCAGTAACAACTGTTCCACGGCCTGAAATTGAGAAAACATCTTCGATGGGCATTAAGAATGGCAAGTCTCTTGGGCGATCAGGTTGAGGGACATAGGTATCCACGGCTTCCATAAGAGCAAGAATTTGATTTTTTCCTATCTCATCATCCCTTCCCTCCATGGCTGCCAGAGCTGAGCCACGAATTATTGGAATATCATCTCCAGGAAACTCATACGAGGTAAGAAGTTCACGAATTTCAAGCTCCACCAGCTCGAGAAGTTCCTCATCATCTACCTGATCAACTTTATTCATAAATACTGTTATTGCTGGCACCCCAACCTGTCTCGCAAGCAAAATATGCTCTCTGGTTTGAGGCATTGGGCCGTCTGCGGCAGAAACAACAAGAATTGCTCCATCCATCTGTGCAGCACCAGTAATCATATTTTTGACATAGTCGGCGTGTCCTGGACAATCTACGTGGGCGTAATGGCGATTGCCTGTTTCATATTCAACGTGAGCGGTAGCAATAGTAATTCCCCTTGCACGCTCCTCGGGGGCTTTGTCTATCTGGTCAAAAGCGATTGCATCTCCACCGCTTGCCTCAGCTAGTACCTTTGTAATTGCTGCAGTTAAAGTTGTCTTCCCATGATCAACGTGACCAATGGTGCCCACATTTACGTGAGGTTTATTTCGTTCAAATTTCTCTTTAGCCATGCTCCTGCTCCGTAATCCTAATGCCTATTGCTAATTGTTATAATAATCTTAGTCAGCCTTTTAAACTGGAGCGGGTGAAGGGAATCGAACCCTCACAACCAGCTTGGAAGGCTGGGGCTCTACCGTTGAGCTACACCCGCCGAATGTTGCCAGTTAATCTTAATATCTAAATTCCTCTCAGTACCTCAGGTCCGATATGGTGGAGGGAGTTGGATTCGAACCAACGTAGACGTACGTCAACGGGTTTACAGCCCGTCCCCTTTAGCCACTCGGGCACCCCTCCGTCCCGTTTAGCCTCGCACGCCATACGCCCCGGAAATACCGGTGCAATATTTTAGTCCGATGCCTTAAAAGTCTAAACACACAAGAAAAACGCACATAGCCGCCCCAAACGCTACCTAACAGCAGTTGCGCTTAGAGACGGTATTGCACGCTTATCACATAGAGAAGTATAGGTGTCAGCATGGCTAGCTACAAGACCCCAAATGCGCAAAAAACAAAACAATCCGAATTTAAGGCAAAAAAAGCTGAAAAGTCGGAGAAAATATGGATTTATGGACATCACGCAGTTAGGGCGGTTCTTAATAATCCCTCCAGAAAATTGTCGAGATTCTTAGTGGCGGAGGAAAATTTGTACATTTTGGAAGAATTAATCTCTCTTGGGGAGGCTAAAAAAAATATATTTCCGGAAATAAAAAATTTAAATTCTATTGGAAATATTCTTCCAAAATGGTCAGTCCATCAAGGGGTTGCAGTATTTGTCCAAAGACTCAAATCACCGAAAATAGAAGATGTTTGCAGTAATAATTTTCCGAATCCAAATATTGTAATTGTCCTCGATCAAGTAACTGACCCTCATAATTTAGGAGCTATTATTCGATCAGCTGCAGCTTTTGGAGCTCGAGCTGTCATTATTCAAGATCGTCACTCCCCCCTTGAATCTGGTTTATTAGCAAAGGTTTCCTCAGGAGGGATTGAAAACCTACCTCTAATTCGTACTGTAAATTTGTCACGAGCTTTAAGAAAATTAGCTGAATTAGGTTACTGGAGAATTGCTCTTCAACCAGATGCAAACGAAATTTTAAATGCTACAAATAACCAACAACCTGTAGCTCTGATTTTAGGCTCAGAAGGAAAGGGAATAAGGAGGTCAACACTTTTGAACTGTGATCTAACTGCAAAATTAAATATTCTTCATAAGGGACCCGAAAGTTTAAATGTATCGGTAGCTACATCTGTGGCTCTCTACGAGTTTGTTCGTGGGTATAGTATAAAAAGTAATTCGAAATTGGAGAAATAATAGTGTCGCTAAGGATTCTTATTACATCAGCACTACCTTACATTAACGGGGTAAAGCATCTGGGCAATCTTGTTGGATCAATGCTTCCAGCGGATGTGTATGCCCGCTTCCAAAGATCTCGTGGTAAGGAAGTGTTGTTTATATGTGCAACAGATGAACATGGGACTCCTGCGGAATTAGCGGCCGCTGAAGTAGATCAAGATATTAAGCAATACTGCACTGAGCAACACAATATTCAAAAACAAATTGCAAAATCATTCTCTTTATCCTTTGATTATTTTGGACGGTCATCAAGTAGTCAGAATGCTGAATTAACACAACACTTTGCAACTCAATTAGAATCCCAAGGCTTAGTAAGTGAATTAATTGAACCACAAATCTATTCACCTACTGATAAGAGATTTCTTCCCGATCGCTACATCGAGGGAACTTGTCCAAAATGTAAATTCGATCGAGCACGAGGAGATCAATGCGATAACTGTGGTTCAACACTAGATCCAACCGACCTTATAGATCCACGTTCAAAAATTTCAGGTTCAACTAACTTGGAAACAAAAGAAACAAATCATCTGTATTTGCTTCAAAATAAAATGGAGAATCAAATTCGTAACTGGGTAGATGAAGCTGTGAGTTGGCCACCCTTAGCAAGATCAATTGCTTATAAATGGCTTGATGAGGGTCTTAAGCCAAGGGCCATCACAAGGGACTTGAGCTGGGGAATTCCTGTGGAAAACAAAGGAGTAGTTCGTAAAAATTTTGAAGATAAAGTTTTTTATGTCTGGTTTGATGCTCCTATCGAATATATTGCAGCCACATGGGAATGGGCAGAAGCAACAGGTAATGACTGGAGAAGATGGTGGAGAACGGATGAGGGTGCTGATGATGTCTCTTATGTTCAATTTATGGGAAAAGATAATGTTGCATTTCATACTGTTAGTTTTCCAGTAACGCTGATTGGCTCAGGTGAACCTTGGAAGTTAGTGGATAAATTAAAAGCATTTAACTGGCTTAACTGGTATGGAGGGAAATTCTCTACTTCTGAAAATAGAGGAGTGTTCATGGATCAGGCTCTTGACATTCAACCATCCGATTCTTGGAGGTGGTATTTGATGTCCAATGCTCCTGAATCAAGCGACTCATCTTTTTCATGGGAACATTATAGAAATACAATCAATGCAGATTTGGTAAATGTGCTGGGCAATTTTTCAAACAGACTAATAAGTTTTACCTATTCTAAGTTTGATGGACAAATACCAACTGGAGGAAAATCTGGAATTGAAGAAGAAAATCTTAACAATAATATTGTTGACCAAATTAGTTTACTCACACAACACTATGAAGCTATGGAGTTTAGGAAAGCAGCCTCTACGACTCGCTCAATTTGGGCTCTTGGAAATGAGTACCTAAGCAGAGTTGCTCCTTGGTCATCAATCAAAACAGATAAAGAAAGTGCCGCTCTAGCTGTGCGTACCGCACTAAATTTAATCCCCATATTTGCAAAAATATCTTTCCCAATAATTCCTGAAACATCATTAAAATTGTTATCAATATTTGAAATGAATGAAACTAGTATTAAATGGCCAAAGGATGGGAATAATCTAAATTTGAATGAGTTAGCTCATGGTTCTAAATTATACAATCCCGGACCATTATTTGATAAAATTGATGAAGAAACATTAAATAACTGGAAAACAAGCTTCCCAGGAG
>CAZHAN010000020.1:12416-13450 GCA_964530575.1 uncultured Rhizobiaceae bacterium
ATTAAAGAGTCCAATGTTAATAATTTTTGTTCAAACAAATCTTCAGATAGTGTTTAGTAAGGTTGTTGTTTATGGAATTTGATCTAATTTTCTTTCACATGCATTTTGAAGGATCCAATGCTTCATGACCTATTTAATTAAATTTATATTCATTTTAGCTTTTACAAGCTTATTTTCTATTACTGCCTTAGCCAAAGCTGAAGCAAATGAATCAGTTATTGAAAATAATTCTGGATTTGTAACTTCAATTGTTAACAAAATTTGGCTCGGTATGGGCGGAGAAAGAGAATTTGGAAAAGCATTAAATTCATCTGATAGTTTATTAGATTGGCTTATCATAATTGTTGAAAGAATTGGAATAACATTATTAGTTTTTATTTGTGCTTGGGTGATTGGAAAATTTGTTAGTTTTTTAATTAGGAAAATTTGGATTGGTATTTCTAACTACTGCTCATCAAGTACATTTTTTTTAAAATGGGCAGAAAGTATTCTTCCTACATTAAGCAAAACAGCATTTTTATCTATTCAAGCAATCGCATTGATAATTGTTACTCAAGTCTGGTGGGCAGAAAGTTTATCTTGGTTTATTGGGACAACTGGCAACGATCTAATAATTAGTATTATTAATATTGCAATGGTTATTGTTTTGTCTTTAATCTTCTGGCAGGCAGCTGGTATGGGACTACAGCTATATATTGAACGTCTTGACCAAGGAGAAAGTTCAACAATCAAGAATCAAAGAGTCAGAACTTTACTCCCTCTTGCAAAAAATGCCTTAGCAGTTTTAATTTCTATACTTGCAGGCCTTGTTATTTTATCTGAACTTGGTGTCAGCATTGGTCCTCTTCTCGCTGGCGCAGGAGTTGCAGGACTAGCAGTTGGGTTTGGGGCCCAAACATTAGTAAAAGATTTCATTAACGGTATTTTTATCTTAATGGAAGATTCAGTTCATGTTGGTAATGTTGTTCGGGCCGCTGGAAAGTCTGGGGTCGTCGAAGCATTAACTTGAAGGACAATGAGACTTCGTGATTTAA
>CAZHAN010000021.1:0-13373 GCA_964530575.1 uncultured Rhizobiaceae bacterium
GAAAGATATTACTGGACAGCCATCTAACGCCGCCTGAACTCCTGTAGTACCGTTGATCGAGGCAACTGCCTTAGATTTTTCAACAAGTAAGGCGGCACTCTCTAAGGTCGAAGCCACTATTACATTGGGGTATTTCTTTATTCTATGCCAAAATCCAGTTGGACGAGGCGATGTTGCCCCTGGATGTTCCTTGACAATAACATACCAACCAGCAGGAGTACTCTTCACAGTCCAATCAAGTAGGGCGAGTTGATTATCACACATTTGAGCCTCAACCATCATTGTGGATTCTGGCTCAATATGCAGAGGAAAAAACACAAATGGTGTTTCCGATGGCAGTGTATCAAGAATTGGCTTCTCTTTTAAAGAGCGACGTCTCCATCTCCATCGATCAATAAATAATTTTAACCAATCTAAAAAAAGATAATTTCCATAAAGTTTAGTACGTTTATGAACAAAATTTCCTGCCATCGTTCTTAGCTTGCTATAAATTGAAAGAATAAAAAATCTTACCGAAGCTCTGTATTGATAATTATCTAATACTCTTTTTACTCTTTCTGGAACAGCAGTAACAATTTTTTCATTAGTACTATTTTTTTCATCATTTGGATTACTTGTTGATTGAATCCTCTTAGCAAAAGCTTCTTCAAACCCATGCGGTGTTCCATGCTGATTAACTACCCAGCTAAAAGCCTTGCCGTACCTTTGAATTAACAAAGTTCGCATTGGAATATCGCTACCATTAGCAACACTAATTAAAGCTGCTGGCCCCACGGATCCAGGCCAGGCCATAACAGCAATTGGTTTGTGTTTAGAGATCAAACCCTCAAATTTAAGACAAAGACGTAGTATGGTATCCATGCTTTGTATGTAGTTATAGCTTTCTCCAAATTTAGAACGCATGAAATTAGCGCCAGTGACAAAATCAATTCCCAAGTGTCTGTCTGTTCTTAATATATCAAGTAAATTTACCCCACAACGCTTCTTCAGTTGTTTAGCCTCATCAGCAATCTCTCTAGCTGATGGAAGCTCTGATTTAGGACGTGGATGTAATAGTGGTTCAACATCAATAATTTCGGAGAAATCACTGGTATCAAAACCAAATAACTTTTTACTTGGTAGAACTGAGAGACCATAAGTAAAAATTACAGTATCAATATTATGATTCTCTTTAAGATTTCTCGCTAATGGTGAGTATAGACTTGACCAACGTGTCGTGTTCCAGAAAAAGATTGAACGCTTATTTGGATTACTCATGACAGTTTCTTATTCCAAAATAATTTTAATCAGCTAATTCCATCAATTTGGCATCGGCTAGTTTTCCTATAGCCCCTGTAAGAGCCCAAATTGGACGTTCGACCTTATCTGCAATTTCCATCAAATCGTTCTCTCCATCTGCATAGCACAAAAGATAAAGAATATATCGCATTTCATCTTCAAAGCGAGGATGTACTCCTGGACCTGGATATAAACCATATTTACCAAGCTGGGGTTCGCCATTTGGTTTAATATTCAAGAGCTTTCTATTCATTTCCAAAGTTTGAAAAATTCTTAAATAAGCACTTAAGCTTCCAGCCATACCCCTTGCACTAACAAAATCAAGATTATCCAAAGAAGTATGATATTCCCGATATGTACCTGCGTTAGACCTTAATAAAGATCCAATAGGAAGATTGAAACCTGGAGAATTATATTGCCTTTCATCACCTCCAGCATCTGGGAAAAAATCATGTATTAGAATCTCTGAATTTTCTGTTGGAAGGTGACGAAGCATATGGAGAGCAGAAATATCAGCTGCGCTATTCCCTCTTCTGCTTTTCTTATATGTATATGGTCCATCATCACCAACGCAGGAAACAACATACCCTGCATGAACCTGTGATTTTAACTCTTCCCCAAACATACTCATATAAGCAATAGGACCAATAGTTTCAGGCATAAAAAGAAAGCGGTAGGAAAACCGTAAATCATTAATCCCAGATAATATTTCATATAATTTAGTTGTAAGAACTGGCCCAGAGAGCTCATTATTGGCGATTGAAGGGTGGCAACAATATGTAGCTACAACTATCTCCGGAGAATCTTCTGGCCCAATCCTAGCATCACACAATTCTAGAAAACCATCCTCTAGCGTAGATTTAATAACAACTTCATACGTATCCTCTTCCAATGAATCTAATTGATTCTGAGAAAGACAAAAACCCCACCTCTCCTTATAATAACTTGTTATATAAGGAACTGCTTCTGGAACGTTTGGGAGTGTATGTAAATGAGGACGAAGATCAGCAAGACTTAGTTTAGTTCTGATTGGCGTGCTATAACCAACTACATGTAGATTAGTTTTATTAAAATCTACTATTTTTTCCCCTTTACTATTTTTTATATAAGCATCCTTAATATTCCACTCTTTAGGGACTGTCCAATCATAAACTTTCTCACCCGTAGCTATCTTATGTCTGCGGAGGGGAACCGTTTCTCCAATGATATTGAACGTTTCACGAATGCCTGCTCCTGTAAGACTTCTGCAAATTGGAAATAGTCTTTCCATCTTTTTCATCATATCATTTCCATGCATCTCAGCACTTTCAACTGCTTCGTCAAAAGATTTTGCACAGCTAACTAAAGGAATAGACTCTAAATTTGTTGAGTTATTTTTTGGATTTATCATATTAGAGAACAATTATATTAATATATTTACACTTCACCTCTAGTCTCCTTAGGAAGAAAGTTAAACCATTTATAATGATCTATGCACGCCTTTACTTGTTCTGATTCGCTAGAAGATATTTTATAATCAAAATCTTCCATAAATTGGCCAAGATGGCCTTCAATGAGTGCTGCCTCCCATGGATCAATTCTAGTGGTCCATTTCCCAATATTAACAGAACTTAAACCTTTAAACTTTAAACCATCAAAATTATTTCCCGGCCATGGCTGACCATTAACAGTTGGTTCCAATAAATTTTCATTTTCTGAAATACCAATAAATTTTGTCAAATCAGACATATACTTAATTGGATTGGAAGCAAGATCTTCAAAACGAATTATTTTATAACGATCCTTACCAATAACCTTTTGATTTAATTTTGCAATCCTTAGCCCCAAGCCTCCTCTATCAAACAAACTCTGCAATAATGATTTTCTATTATTTTCCCAATCCTTATATCGTGCATCCCAACCACTTTTTAAAGATGCATAATTATCTCTAGGGTCTCGTATTAAATGAATAAATTTTGCATTAGGAAACCATTCAGCAACTTCAGTAGCATAAATTTCAGTTGAAGTTGTTTTCTCCATCCACCCAGTCCAATTGGAAGAATCCTGTCCACAGTGATCTCCATACGATTGAATTAAGCTCCTAAGATGAAAAGATGCCGAAGAAGTGTTATTCCGATTGATAAGGGATCGATATTTTTCTGCAATAGCCAATCTATCAAAAAATTGATTACCTTCTTCTTCAGTAATTTTTCCCGAAGAGATCAATCTACCGACAGCATCACCCTCTGGGCCAAGACTTGCATTAATAGAATATTTAATAACCCTCTCAATTATGTCCTTATTCTCTAAATTTTCACATACAGGATATATTCGATAGAAAAATCCAGAATCTGCTGGAAAGGTAAGTAATTCTGGATGGTTGTCAAAAAGACACAACAAAGCAGTGGTGCCAGTTTTGCGGTGGCCACAAAGAAATACAGGAAAATCTAAATATGACTTCATATAATATTACTTCTATTAATGTTGATTCCAAATTTTAACTAAACGGACAATCTCCTCAAGAGAGGCGGTATCAGCTGGTTGAGATAAATTATTAATTACCCAAGCTACTTTATCTATATCTTCTTCCTTATCAACACTTATAGACATCCCTAAATATCGATCATCTTCTGCACTTAAATTCCTAATTTTAAATTTATCAGATTTATTATAGAAATAACGAGTAATATGTTCTCTATCCAATGGATCTTCTGTACTTTGAATAACTTTTCTAAGAGCCCTTAAAGCAATTACTTCACCACTTACCCCAATAGGAAAACTTCTAGGAAAGACATTTGTCGCTAAATCGAGATCATCATTAACAGCTAATTCTGAAAGTTTATGAAGAATAACAGGGTCTATAAATGGACTGTCTCCAGTAACTCTAACAAAGCGAGAAAATTTATATTTTTCAGCACAAGCTAAAGCTCTGCCAGCAACGTCTTCAGCATCCCCACGATAAACTGAAACCCCCTCAGATTCGGCAAAGCTACATATTATGTCATCAATGCTTCTATCAGAAGTAGCAATGACCATGTTATTTCCACCAGGTGAATGTCGAGCGCGATCTATCACTCTTCCTAATAGTGGTCTCCCGCTAATGGAAATCAAAGCTTTACCAGGGAGACGAGTAGAATCCATCCTTGCAAAAATAATTAGACCTATATCTGGCATTAAGCACTACCAATATCATTTCCAGCCTTACGCCATTGGTCTACATACCATTCACAATAACGTTTGTACCCTTCCTCAAGAGGCCAACGTGGATTAAAGCCAAGCGATTCCTTTGCCCGATCTGTGGAGAGGGTTCCCCTTATTGGCTTATCTACTACTCGGGGAGTAACTTTTAACTCAACATTAGGAATAACGCTTCGAACTACATCTGCTAATTCAGCAATAGTTCTTGAACTTCCAAAAGTTATATTAAAGGTATGAGATGAGTTTGTATCTTTCTGCAATGCTAAAGCTCTTATAATTCCTTCAACCAAATCATGAATATATGTAAAGTCTAACCTTCCATCACCTCCACCCTCAAGAAGAAGGGGCTTCCCCGTCAAGGCATTCTCAATAAATACCTGGCTTACTCTTCTGCTAATACATCGTTCACCATATAATGCACTAGGTCGAATTATACATATACCAAGACCATGCTGGTGATTGTAAGTTCTGAGCAATCTCTCTGCCATATATTTTGCATTAGCATAAATTCCATATGGTCGAGGCCGAGTAGTTTCATCAACAGTAGGATTCTTAAAATCACCATATACAGTACTGGAACTCATTAACATAACTTGATTAATATCTTTCTGATTTGCTCTACATAATTCTAGGACATTCCTTAAAGTTATAAGCTGAAGATCAAAACATAAACCAGGGTTTTCACGAGCATCAACAGCACTTGCAATGGCAGCTAAATGAATTACTTTAGTTGGTTGAAACTCATCAAATATCCTATTGATATCTGCCAATACTCTTGCATCTGCGTTACGAAGAATAACGCCTGATTCCCGTAAGAGTTCAAATCGATCAAGAAGAAAATTTAAATAAACCTGCCTCTGTACTGGATTCCTTCCTGTATCATAAACATTATCAATTAGACTATTAATCATAAGGTTATCTACAACCATAACCTCAACTCCAGAATTCCTGAGACCTAAAGCTAAATTATGTCCAATGAATCCAGCTCCCCCCACAAGAAGAACTCGATCATTAATTAATTTTTTTTCTATCTTTTCTAATAATAATTCTGTCATATTTTCCTTTTGTTAGATTTAAGTTAGTTTGTTTTACGAAAATCAATTAAGGCCTTTTTGAATACTTTTACAATACGATTAATATCTTCAGTTTGCACATGAGGAGCCACGGGAAGAGATATAGTCTGGTTAGAGATCCATTCGGCTATAGGAAACTGACCTTCCTCAAATCCATATTTATTACGATAATATGAAAACATCGGTACTGCCTTAGGATAATGTACACTTGTACCTATACCATTTTCGTTAAGAGTTTTAATAATATCCGAACGATTAATACTTCCATCACGCGGAAGAACTGCATTAAAACAATAGTGAGAAGACTTTGCTTTCCCCTGTGATGGTTCAAATAGAGTGATTTCTTCAACTGAAGATAGACCGTCCATTAAATTATTATAATTTGTAGAACGAATCTTTTGAAATTTATCTAATTTTGCTAACTGAGATAAGCCTATCGCTGCTTCAATCTCATTCATTCTATAGTTATAGCCCAATGTAGAAACATCATATATACCCGGCATTGACCGCTGATTAAGGGCTTGATCATACCCAAATGCTCTCCTCTGATAAATTTGCTTAGCTATGTTATCATCATTGGTTGTTACCATTCCTCCCTCAACAGAGGTCATATGTTTAATAGGATAAAAAGAAAAGCAACCTGTAAGACCCAGGTTTCCCGCATTCTTATCACCATATTTTGCGTCAATCGCTAAGGCACAATCCTCAATAACAAAAATTTCTCTTGAATTAGTAATTGATAAAATAGAATCCATTTCACACGGTAAGCCCAAATAATGGACTACTATAGCAGCTTTAGTTTTATCAGAAATTAAATCAGGAATTGCATTATGATTAATATTCCCGGAAAAATCTTCAACATCAACAAAAATCGGAGTTGCACCACAATATTCAACGGAGTGAGCTGTCGCAACATGTGTCATGGCCGGAACAAGCACTTCATCTCCAGGTCCAATATTATTTGAAAATAATGATAAATGTAGTCCAGCGGTACAAGAAGAAACACTGATTGCATGTTCTACGCCAACTCGCTCAGCAAAGCTCCGCTCAAATTCCTTTGTTATCTGGCCATGAACTAAAGTAGGCCCTGAAAGAACATTAATAACGGCATTTATTTCCGATTCATCAATCATAGGACGGCCAAAGGGTATGTTCTGGTCATTCATATATAATAGTCTCCAATGCCTTAGATCAAATAATCTACTTTTATTGTTTTTCCTAATTCAGCAGCTTCTCTTGAAGCAAAGCAAATATCCATAGCCCTAAACACGTCAGTTGAATTTACTTCTGGTCGGCGATTTTCTAGAATTGCTGTGACAAAATCAGGGATAAGATCACCTTTCTCCATTCCAGGATATGGTGATTTGATCTGGGACTCATTCTCAATCTTATCACCATCAAATATTTTCCCATAAGGAATATCATTGATAAAAGTTTTTTTAGTTCCATAGCTATTTAGTGAATGAAATTTAGTCCTACGTGGCCCAAGGGTAGTTAGACATTTTCCTAAAGCACCAGAAGAAAATCTCAATAAAGTAATAAATGTGTCATCAAACTTATATGGAGTATTCTTAGTTAAAATCTTACTGCCCATACAACTTACTTCTGTTATTTCTTCATTTGTTAGCCACCTCATCAGATCTATTATATGCACCCCACCGCCATAAATGGTACAATAAAAATCCATTTTTCCTCGCCATCCCTCAGTTAACTTCCAAAGAATATCGTGAATATAACCACCTTCAATACAAAAAATTTCTCCAAACTGATTTCCCTCTATCATTTTTTTTATTTCAATAAATCTTGGGCTTTTCCTAAGAATTAAATTTGAAGAAATTTGCAATCCACTATCTATCTGTGCACGAAGTACAGACTCTGATTCTTTTTTATTAAGAGTAAATGGCTTTTCAACCATTACGTGTTTTCCATTATTTAATGCAGAAATGCATTGTTCAGCATGAAAATTATCATAAGAACATATAGAAACTATATCTATGTCATTAGATTCAGTTATTTTTCTGAAATCTGAATAACCTTTATTTATATTATACTTATTTTTTATTACATGCATGTGACTTTCATTTAAGTCACAGATAGCTGCAACCTCAACATTCTCAATACTTTGATAGCTACGAACATGCTGTTCACCAACACCAAGACCAATTACACCAGCCCGTAACATTTTCATATCTTTAAAGCCATTATGATAAAAATTAATTTAACTATTTAAGAATTTACAAATAGTTTGTTGTTTCTTTATCCCATCGATAGAAAAAATCTAGGACATCACGATAATTATCTTTGAATCTTGTTTTAAGATTACTTTTGTTATTCTTCTTTCCAATCACAACTAAATAGTCAGTGTCTATATATCTATTAATATAAACAATATCAAAACCGCTAACTTCAAATAATGCTCGAAGAGTATTCGCACTAAAACGAAAAGAATGTGTATCAGATAGATTAGTGCTAAAATATTTGTTAAGTGGTTTTTTAAATGGAACTAGGATCCGACTACCAGTTGCAATAACTAAGTGACCATCATCATTTAATGCTGAATATGCATCTTTCAACATAGTTCGACAATCTTGGCAATTCTCAAGAGTCCACATAATTGTAGCTATATCAAATTTTCTATCTTTCGCTTCATTGCTTGCTGTATATTGTTCGATGGTGCCATTAAAAGATTCTAGTCCTTTTCCATTTATTAGCTGACAGTTTTCCGCAGATGGCTCAATAGCAAAAACTTTTGCTCCATATTCTGGACGATTTAACAATTCAAGGAAAAGTCCTTCTCCACTTCCAATATCGCACACATATTTATTTTCAGACCCTATAGTTGATGCAATAGTTTCTGCGACATAGGTTTGTCTTGCTGCTACAGCTGGAATCTTTGCAGTATAATTTGAACCAAATAATTCGTCTGACCAACTTTTAGCAATTTCATCAGAAGATCTTCGACTTCTAACATAGACAAATCCACACCCGTGACATACATGAATTGGTTGATCGTTAGAATATTTTCTAGATTCAGGAATCTCTGAAGCCTCTGATACCCCACAAATATCACAATTACTGTCTAAGTATTTAACATGTTCCATACTTACAATATCTTTCTTGATCACTTATAGTTTATTTCGTTTTTATTTTGGTGGAAATCTTAAATTCCACTGATTTCCATGAAAATTCCAAATCTCCTTATTTCTATGAAGATCTACAATTTCAGTGAAATTAATTTCATCCATATCAAGATAATCTAAGTGTTCTGGGTGAAAAGAATTAGGAAATTCATGGTCATATTTTAATGCAAGATCCAGGGCTTTATCACGATCCATTTGTGAATTTTGAATCATTCTGCAAGAATCACGAGTAGCACGACCAAAACCAAACTTTATATACTGCATATAATAATATAGGTTGTCTATCTTATCATCCAAACTATCAAAATCTGTAAATGTCCCATCAGTCCGCCCCTTTTCATCTGTACGAAAATCTATCTTATCTTTAATATATTCATAATTTTCTTTCATTGACCACTTAAAGAAGTACGAAAAATAAAGTGCTTTAACCCCAACTTTTTCAATATCTTCAACTGAGGGATACAAATATGGAGATAACTCTTCTTCTTTAATATTTTCATCAGCCCAGTTTAAAGGATCATCGCCCACTTGATTTTCAATAACTTCTGTAAAATCTCTTATTTTCTTTGACTCCTCACTGAGTACTCTCCCCCCATATTCACTCTCTCCATGTTCGGCATAAAATATCAAAGGAATTTTGTAATTTACTGCAACTTGAACTGGAACTGAATTTATACCTGCATCCCAATGTATTTTTGGATTTCCCCTATTAATAAAAAATGATCTTGCTAAGTATTTTGAAACCTTTTGGCTTGGTCTAACCATAAAATGGTCGAATCCAAGCTTTAACATCTGCTCTCTATTGTAAGTTCCAATTTCATTGGGCATAAGAGGAGAAAATGTAACAAGTAATGGATTTAGTCCAAATTCAAATTTTAATTTATGAGCTATAGAGCTTGAATCTTTACCGCCGGACCATGGGACTACACAATCGTAATGATTGTCTTTTGATCTAAATTTTTCAATTAAATATAAAAACTCATCCCTTCTCTTATCCCAGTTTATTTTATTTTTTTCTTCTGCATTATGGCAAGCATTACAAATCCCCTCCCTATCAAATTCTATTCTAGGTCTTGAATTTGGCATTAGACATAATTTACAATATTTAACTTGTGAAGCAGAAGAAGAAAAATCAGATTCTGACATCAATACCGGCCTTCCTTAAATATACTTTAGCACTTTTTACACTGGATTCAGTAAAATGATAAATATTCTGAGTACATACTGCTGATGCTCCACCCTTCTCAAACCCATCAAGGAAATGTTTCCAATTTCCAGCACCTCCCATGATCAAAACCGGAACATTTACCGCCCCAGTAACACTTTTACACAATTCAATATCATACCCTTGAAGCCAGCCATCCCTATCAATTGATGTTATTAATATTTCACCTGCCCCTCTATCCTCTCCTTCCTTAGCCCATTCAGTTGGGTCTCTACCTGTTGAAGATAAAGCAAAGTTTGAAAATACTTCATTAACCCCTTTATTATTTTTTTTTGCATCAATAGATAAAATTACACATTGAGATCCGTAAAGCTCAGCTATTTCATTAATTAAATCAGGCCGATCAATTGCACCACTATTTATTATGACCTTATCTGCCCCAAGTGATAAAAATTTTTTTACATCTTCTTTATTTCTAATTCCACCACCAGCTGCCATTGGGACAAAGCAATTTGAAGCAAAATTCTGGATAGTTTGGTAAAAATTTTCTTTTGATCCTTCTCCAGGGCGCGTAACATCAAGGACAACTATCTCATCAACTGACCAGGCATCTACAAAATTTAATGTATAACGATAGTCTGGACGAAATAATTTAGTCCTGTACAAAACTCCATCATTAAATGTAAGTACAGTAACTACTCGCTTACGTAACATTTTTTAAATTCTCTATGCTTAATTTATATCTGATCGGCAAATCAAATTTCCAAATGAGATTGATTTATTAAGTTTTTTGCCAATAACCATAGAAATCTCAGATGATAAAAACTCACTTGCTGGACGCGCAAACATGAGATCATCACGAGAAATAATGTGGCCTTTATCTAAGTTATTAGCTGCAACAATCCCTTTACGGATAGCACTTTCATTTTCTATTTCACATTCTTGTTTATTTTTTGAATAGTCACCTAAACTATCCCTTACAATTCTCACGCTTGAAACAAGTTTTGTAAATTTGTCTGGCTCAAATGAGATACTATGATCTCTAAATGATCGTCCAGTGCTTTGGTCAGTAAAGTGAACCTCTACTATGCAGGCTCCAAGTGCAACAGAGGCAATACAGACCTCCGAACCGATTACATGATTAGAATAACCTACTTTTAAGTCATACCGTTCTGATAGAAAAGGTATACTTAATATATTTGCTTGAGTATGTGGCGTTGGATATGATGAAACACAGTGCATGAGAATTAATTTATTCTTAATTATTTTACTACCAACTTCATCTTCAACCCAACGAACAGCTAGATCAATCTCCTCAACTGAACCACACCCCGTTGATAAAATTATTGTCTTTCCAGTTGAAGCAGATTTACGAATAACTGATTCAAAAGTTAGATCTCCACTAGCAATCTTTATAGCTGGACCTAATCCACTAACAAAATCGACCATATCTTCAGTAACGGGAGTAGAAAAGAACCCCACACCCAAATTTTTTGCCTCTTCAGCAAGTATTTGATGAGATTTTTTATCTAATGAGAACTTTGTTACTCTTTCTAATCTTTCTGGATCAGAAGAAGATATATAACGAGTGGGGGAAAAGGTTTGAAATTTAACTGCATCTGCCCCAGATTTAGCAGCTAAACGTAAAAGAGTAGAAGCTGCCTCCACATCACCTTCATGGTTAACTCCTATCTCTGCAACAACCACAACTTCTTGCTCAAGGTCTTTACCAAATAATTGCACTATTATCGTTTCTCCAATTGTTTTATTTCATTAAATTTTTATGAATTTTTTTCCCGATTTCTTTTATTTTATTTGAAATTGGTCCTTTTGGTTCGTAACGAAAATTTACTGATTCCGTAGCCTTAGCAATTTCATTAGAATCTAATTTGATATTCTTATTTATTTTCTTAAAAACAATTGCATGTGAAAAAGGGAGCAAATCTGATAACCTAATATTTGGATTAAATCGATGAATCTCCTTGAGAACCTGGTCCATAACCTTCCCATCTAATTGAAGGTGACCAATTGGAGATATGCCTGAATGCATTCCATAAGAATCTGGTCTAGAATATTCTCTAGAATCAAGGGCAATCAGACCATTTTCATAACCAATCTCAATATAATCCGATAAAGTTGGATGACTAGGGTCAAACCAATTATAACCAACCTTCATAGCCTCAGCATTTTCAGGAAGGCATTCATCAAGGTAACGAAAGTAATCACTTTTTTGCATACGCTGACATGCAAAAGGGAAGTGTCCCGCTAATCGAGTAACATTGGTATCGCTCCACCAGTTTGAAACCCAAATATAGAATATCCCTCCTTCATCAAGGATATTTGAAACATGCTTAAAAATACTTTTTGCCTCAAACCATTCGAAAGAAGTAAAAGTTGTGATTAAGTCAAACTTTTCATCTAATTTAAAAACATCACCCTGAATAAATCTATCAAGTTTTGGTGGTTGAACAAACTTTAGGTTGTAAAAATCAGTATCAGGCATCCACCCAACTTGATTTTTATATCTATGCCTTGGGCTAAGTGGATCAAAAAATTTCTCAATAACTGCTCGAGTAAAATTTGACCTTAAATGAGGATCTTTTTTTTCAAATATATTTCGAAAAAATTCCATCCTCTTTAATCTTCGGAATCTTTTATGTTGTTTTTTAAGTAATGCTTCATCTAAGGATGTACATCGGTCATAAACATCAATACCTGTAGTTGATTCAACAACACCTAATGCTCTAAGAATTCTCGGCTGAATACCAAAGCCACAACCTATATCTAAATGATTTACAAATTTCTTTTCATTCTGGGTATTCCCTAATAAATCAAGAAATTGATATACTCTTGCTACCCTCGCAGCGTAACCACTTAAGGATAGATTTTTTCTTGAATAATTGAGTTTCTTATTTACTGCAACATAATCTAAATTTTCATGACCACCAGCAGCATTAATGCTTGCATTTAGATAATCTGGTGAAGGCTGAACAGGCAATCCAATAGTCTTTTGAATATAATTCAAATACCCTGGAGTAAAATCAATTTCATCTCCAAATGAAGTAATAAAACTGCTTTTATCTTGGATCATCCTAACATCCTCCAAATGTGTGTCATGAAGATTTTCATATTTAAAATAATTTTATTATAATTTAAATTTTTTTGAGAAAATTATTAAGAAGAGTAAGTCCATTCTGTTGACTTTTTTCAGGATGAAATTGAGTTGTAACAATATTATTATATTCAATTGCACTAACAAATTTTCCACCATAATCACAAGTGCCAGCAACAATGTTTTTATCTTCAACTTCAATGCAGTAACTATGTACATAATAAAATAAAGAATTATCTTCTATTCCTTCAAAAATAAAACTCTTCCTAGATTTATTTAATTCGTTCCATCCAACATGGGGTACGCGCAAACTTGTATCATTGGGTTTTAATTTTTTTACATGACCATCAATCCAACCCAATCCTAAATGACTTCCAAATTCCTCGCTAGTCTTTGCCATCAGCTGAGAACCAAGACAAATTCCAAGA
>CAZHAN010000022.1:0-12213 GCA_964530575.1 uncultured Rhizobiaceae bacterium
GAAACTCCTATATGTGAATTTGGATGGGATGCGGTCGATTTTAATCTCAAGGGTGTTGATGGTCATAATTATTCACTTGCAGATGTAAGAGGTGAAAGAGGTCTTCTAATTATGTTCATCTGTAATCATTGTCCATATGTTAAGGCAATATTAGATAGAATTATTAGGGACGTAAGTGATTTAGAAAAATATGGAATAAAATCAATTGCAATGATGGTAAATGATACAATCGAAGTTCCAGAGGATTCATTTACAAACATGAAAGCATTATCTGAAAAATTAAACTTTCCTTTTCCTTATGTTATCGACCCAAGTCAAGAAATAGGAATAAAATATAATGCAGTTTGCACACCTGATTTTTTTGGTTTTAATTCAGATCTAAAGCTTCAGTATCGTGGACGTCTAGATGAGTCTAAAAAAGAGGCTGCAGATCCAAGCGTTCGACGTGACTTATTTGAAGCCATGGTTAAAATTTCTGAGACAGGACAAGGTCCAAAAGATCAAATACCAAGCATGGGTTGTTCTATTAAGTGGCGGGCAGAATCATAGCTTGTCAAAAAAATTATTAAACTCGTAATTAATTTTTTGAGGTAACTTTATGAGTGATATTTTTCAAGAGGTTGATGAAGATGTTCGGAAAGATAAGGCCTTAAGTCTTTGGAGTCGATATGGTCGATTACTTATAGGTAGCGTTATAGGCGTTATTTTAACAACTGCTGGTTGGCAACTATGGTCAAGCCTTCAATTGAATCAACGTCAAGCTGATGCAGAGCAGTTTTTGATCGGTGTAGGACTTATGAGTGCCAATCAGCATGGAGATGCTGTGGCAATTTTTAAACAAATTTCAGAAAATTCAGGAAAAGGATACACGGCTCTTGCTATGCTTCAAAGGGCTGCAGCCTTAATATCAGCTGGGGACCGGATAGAAGGAGTTAAAGCTTACGATCTCTTTTCAGACGATGTTTCTCAGGATAAGGAATTGAGAGATTTAGCCCGTCTTTTAGCAGCAAAAAATCTTGTTGATACAGCTGATTTAGAAACTTTAAACCGCCGCCTTTCCCCTTTACTAGAAGGCAATAGTCCTTGGCGTTTTTCAGCATTAGAGTTAAGTGGCTTAGCTGCAATTCGATCTAATGATAAGGCGTTAGCTAAAGATTTATTCACCCAACTTATAGATGACCTAGATACACCCCAAGGAATTAGGATTAGGTCTGCAGAACTCCTAGCCGCAATTGGTAGCGAGGATTAGTCAGTGTTTCGCGCGTTGGTGCGCCCACTAATATTTTTTCTTGTGCTAATTCTTTCTGGGGCTTGTGGCCCCATGGGAGACCTCATGAGAGGCAGAGATGAGCCTCCATTGCCGGGAGAAAGAATTTCAGTCCTTACTTTAGAGGAAAAATTTGTTGCTGATCCAACCTTGTCTATCTCAGACATTATAATTCCTCTTCCAATCAGAAATAAAGATTGGCCTCAGGCAGGTGGTACGCCTTCTCATGTAATGCAAAATGTCTATCTTCCTGAAACAATCGAACGTGTTTGGGGTGTATCTATTGGGAAAGGAAATTCGTTATCAAGGAAACTTACTGCTTCTCCAGTTGTGGCATTGGGAATAATATTTTCACTAGATACTAATTCTAAAGTTACGGCATTTGATGTTCAGAGTGGCAAGAAGTTATGGGAGCAGTTTATTGTCCCTGACTTTGAGGAATCTGGCGCAATAGGGGGTGGCGTCTCCTTCGATCAGGGTATCTTATATGTTGCATCTGCATATGGTGATGTTAAGGCACTTGATGCAAGAACAGGCACAATTAATTGGAGTACCTCAATTGGAGTGCCTTTAAGAGGCGCCCCAACAATTTCTTCAGGAAGAGCTTTTGTATTAAGTCACAATAATCAATTGTTTGCACTTAGTACTGAAACAGGAGAAGTGCTTTGGAATCACGTTGGGATTCAAGAGGCGGCTGGATTAGTTGTTGGTGCTAGTACAGCTGTTAGTAACAACACAGTAGTTGTTCCTTATACTTCAGGTGAGATTTATGCTCTTAGACCAGAAAATGGCAGGGTAGCCTGGAGCGATTCTCTTTCTCGTACCGGCCGTTTAACCGCAATGTCTGAAGTAAGTGATATAGCAGGACTTCCTGTAATTGATCAAAATCTTGCAATTATTGTAGGTCGTGGTGGACGTATGGCAGCAATTGATATTCGTTCTGGAATTCGAATGTGGGAAATTGACCTAACTTCAGTTCAATCCCCTTGGGTCGCTGGAAATATTATTTTTTCTGTGAGTGTTAATGGTGAGGCCTTAGCTATATCACGAGATGATGGACGCATTTATTGGGTAAATCAATTACAGAAATTTAAGAACGAACGCAAACAAGAGGATTCTATTTATTGGTTAGGACCAATACTTGCGGGAGAGCGATTAATCTTTGTTTCTAGTATCGGTGAAATTATATTTCTTGATTCAAAAAATGGTAAATTATTAAAATCAATTAAAATACGAGATACTATTTCTGTTGCTCCAATTCTCGCAGATGGAACGTTATATATTTTGACCGATGGTGCAAAATTATACGCTTATAGGTGACTTATGAGTTTAGTCGTTGCAATAATAGGTCGTCCTAACGTTGGAAAATCAACACTTTTTAATCGATTAACAGGAAGAAAATCAGCTTTAGTTGATTCTTCACCTGGTGTAACGAGAGACAGAAGAGAAGGCAAGGGATCTTTAGGTGGTTTAGAATTTAATATTATTGATACTGCCGGATATGAGGAGGGGAATATAGGAAGCCTTCAGGAAAGAATGTGGAGGCAAACAGAGAAAGCAGTTTTGGATGCGGACGTCGTTTTTTTGGTAATCGATGCACGTTCTGGCATTACCCCCCTTGATATAGAATTTTCTAAACTTGTTAGATCAACCAATAAACCAGTAGTACTTATTGCCAATAAATGTGAATCTAGTAAATCAGATTCTGGATATTATGAGTCCTTCTCTCTTTCTCTTGGAGAGCCCGTGGCCATTTCTGCTGAACATGGACTCGGATTTGCAGAGGTTTATAAATCAATTTCTGATCATATTTCTCTTTTACAAAATTATGATCAAAAGATAGAATCTGGATTCTCTAAAGTGGATGAAACCATTAGGCTTGTTATAATAGGAAAGCCTAACGTTGGGAAATCAACTTTAATTAATCAATTAGTTGGAAATGAGCGAGTTATTACTGGACCTGAGCCTGGCCTTACACGTGATTCAATTGAAATAGAATGGAAATTTGAAGGAAGAAATATTCATCTTTTTGACACAGCTGGATTAAGGAGAAGGCCAAAGGTTACAGAAAAATTAGATAAAATTTCTACCGCTGACACTATATCCTCGATTGGAACAGCCAATGTAGCGGTCCTTGTTCTTGATTCTACTGTACCTATTGGTAGAGCGGATCTGTACGCAGCAAATATTGCAACTGAAAATGGTAAAGCAATTGTTATAGCTTTAAATAAGTTAGATTTACTATCCGATTCAAAAAAAATAATTTTTGAAGTTAAGCAAAGATTAAAAGAGTCTTTACCGCAAGTAAAAGACGTTCCTGTTGTTGCTTTTTCAGCTCTTTCTGGGTTCAATGTAAATAAATTAATGCCTTTAGTTACAACAACTTATGATCTATGGAATACCAGAATTAAAACCAGCATTCTAAATCGCTGGCTTTATGAAATTAACGACCGTCATCCTCCTCCATCATCTCAGGGAAGGAAAACAAAACTTAGATATATTACTCAATCATCCGCTCGACCGCCAACGTTTATTCTATTTACAAACAATCCTAGGTTACTAAATGATTCGTGGATTCGTTTTGCAACAAATGACCTTAGGAAAACATTTAACCTTCCTGGAATACCTATTCGTTTTAAGGTTCGCAGAAGTCGTGATACTCGTTAAATAAATTTATTACCGCTCTGCAAGAAGAGATAATTGTGCTGGCGCTTTACCTTCCTCATGATCGGAAAGGGGTATTGGATAATCACCAGAAAAACAAGCGTCACAAAATTGTGGCTGTTTAACATTTCTTTCTGATTCTCCCATTGCACGATACAGTCCATCAATTGATAGAAAGGATAGACTATCAACGCCAATGTGTTTTTGCATTTCTTTAATGTCCATTCTGGCAGCCATTAGTTGATCTTTTTCAGGTGTATCGACACCGTAAAAGCAAGAGTTGGTTGTAGGGGGGCTTGCAATTCGCATATGAATCTCCGAAGCTCCTGCGTTACGAACCATTTCAACAATTTTAACTGATGTTGTACCTCTAACAATCGAATCATCTACAAGCACTACTTTCTTTCCCTCTAAAGATGCGCGGTTAGTATTATGCTTAAGCCTAACACCTAAGTGTCTAATTTGATCAGCGGGCTCAATAAATGTTCTCCCTACGTAGTGATTTCTAATAATTCCTAGTTCAAAAGGTATTCCTGACTCTGCAGCAAATCCAATAGCTGCAGGGGTGCCAGAATCAGGAACTGGAGTTACTACGTCTGCATTGATTACGGGAGCTTCACGTGCAAGTTGAGCTCCAATTTTCCTTCTAACTTCGTAGACGTTTGAACCTTCAACAACACTGTCAGGTCGTGAAAAATAAACATATTCAAAAATACAAAATTTAGAAGGAACTGATGGAAAAGGTTTTAGACTTTTTAACCCTGATTCATCAATAATTACTACTTCTCCTGGCTCAACATCTCTTACAAATTTAGCCCCAATGATATCCAGAGCACACGATTCTGATGCAAGTATCATTGCGCCATCTAACTCTCCAATAATTAGAGGGCGTACTCCCCATGGATCGCGGGCACCAAGCAATAAATTGTTGGTTAGGCATATTAGCGAATAAGCTCCCTGAATTTGTCTAAGTGCATTTATCACTCTTAAAACAACTTCTGGGTCGACCGTTGCCGGACGTATTGATGACATTAAGCCACGGCTATTAGCTATTAAATGAATTAGAACTTCTGTATCCGTTGTAGATTGAAATATTGCACCTTTATTAACTAATTCTTCACGAAGAGCTAAGGCATTTGTTAAATTTCCATTGTGTGCAACGGCCATTCCTCCAAAGTCAAAGTCTGCAAATAAAGGCTGGATATTCCGAAAAATAGTTTGTCCTGATGTAGAGTATCGTACATGTCCAATTGCAGCATGACCTGTTAAGCGACCGATTACATCGGCGGCGGAATCAAATGTCTCTCCAACTAGGCCAGGGCTTCTGTGGCTATGAAACTGGTGACCATCATAAGTAACAATTCCTGCAGCTTCCTGTCCCCTATGCTGTAATGCATGCAAGCCTAATGCAGTATGTGGGGCAGAATCTACATGGCCAAAAATGCCAAAAACCCCGCATTCTTCATGAAATTTATCGTCAAAAGGTGTCATATCAAATTATGAATCCAGAAGTGATTATATCGGAAGTAAATTCGGAAATAATCCTATCTTCTATTGAAGGGGATACAAGAAGAGATAAAAATAATTTACCAGCTGACTCTACAAAAGGAAACAAATTTGCTTCTGCAATAAAGTTTGGCATGTTTTCTTCCGCAAGGGTCAATAAAAATAACATATATAGAACAACTATTATGACTCCTCCGCGAGCAAGGCCAAATCCAAGTCCTAAAGCACGGTCTAGTGTGCCTGCATTACCTAAATTTATCTTACGAGCAATGGGGTATCCCATAAAGTAAATAATAATCAGTGCAGATATAAAGATGACACTGACCGTTATGACTGAAGCTAATTCCTCAACGTGAACAAAGCCTTTAACTAAGTGAATAGTATAGGGAAATAAATAGTAGGTTGCTATGGCAGATCCCAAATAAGCAATGATAGTTAGAGTTTCTCTAGCAAATCCGCGTAAATATGCAAGTATGCCAGAAATTAATATTGTTCCTACAATTATGGCGTCAACAGTTAAATCAATCAAATTTTCCACAATCCGATATTAACCTTTCTGTTGAAGAGGTTGTATCTTATTCTTGATTTCATTTTGTTTAATATATCTAACTAGGCCAGAAACATCAGAAAATTCAATCAAATTTAGATTAATTTTTTCTGTTTTATCTTTTGATACCGGCCCCCATATATTTTGAAATCCTAGTTTTAGAGCTTCATTAATTCTGGTAGTCTTTTGTCCAACTGATCTAATCCCCCCCGACAGACCAATCTCTCCAAAAACAACAGTTCTCTTTGGAATAGGTATTTCAGTAAAAGAAGATATCAAGGCTGCTGCTGCAGCTAAATCCATTCCTGGTTCTTGGACTCTTAATCCACCTGTAACATTAAGATACACGTCATATTTTGCTAATGATAGACCGCAACGCGCGTCCAAAACAGCTAACACCATTGCTAACCTTCCTTGATCCCACCCAAGCACAGATCTTCTGGGTGTTCCTAGGTTTGATGGTGCTACCAAGGCTTGAATTTCTGCTAGAACTGGGCGAGATCCTTCTATTCCAGCGAATACAACTGATCCAGAAACCTCTTCTTGATTCTCTGATAAAAAAAGTGAGGATGGATTGTGCACTTCCTTGAGTCCACTTTCAGACATAGAAAAAACACCAATTTCATTTGTAGGCCCAAATCGATTTTTAACTGCTCTAAGAATTCTAAATTGATGACCTTGTTCTCCTTCAAAAGTTAAAACTGTATCAACCATATGTTCTAAAACTCTAGGGCCTGCAATTAAACCCTCCTTTGTAACGTGGCCAAGAAGAATCAAAGTGCTTTGTTGATGTTTAGATTGTGCTATTAAGGCCTGTGCACATCCTCTTACTTGAGATACTGATCCCGGTGCTGAATCTAGCTCAGGAGTAAACATTGTTTGAATCGAATCTATAACAACTATTTTTCCAGGATTTTTTTCGAGTGTGGTTAACACATTTCTTACATCATTAGCTGATGCAACCTTTGCACCTGCTTTATTAAGACCTAGCCTCCGAGCGCGCTGTCTAATTTGTTCAGTTGCTTCTTCTCCAGTGATATAAAATATATTCTCATTATCAGAATTTTTACTCATAGCGGCAACTACTTGAAGTAAAAGTGTTGATTTTCCTATACCTGGTTCTCCAGCTATTAGAATGGTTGCGCCTGCAACCATTCCTCCTCCAAGCACCCCATCAAATTCAATTATTCCAGAAGGGTAATATTCAGTATTAACAGTTGGTTTATCTAAAGATTCAGTTATTAAAGCTACTCCAGAATCTGCATGTGCGCCTTTCGGCCCGGCACTACGATTAAGTTCTTCAACAATTTTGTTCCAAGTTCCGCAATTCTCACAACGACCAGACCACTTGCTCGAAATTGAACCACATTCTTGACAAATATATTTTGAATTTTTCAACGAAGAATATTCTCCATTTGAATTGGGCCCTCTGAGCTTCCTCTTATAAACTGTTCTACATAATCATTCTTTGATTGGTCTATTTCAGAAACATTTCCACTCCAAACAATTTTTCCATCATGTAACATGGCTACAGTTGAGGCAATTTTACGTAAACTACTCATATCATGTGTAATGGAAATAGCTGTGGCACCTAATTCATGAACACTTTTTACAATTAGGTTATTTATAACATCTGACATAATGGGATCTAACCCTGTAGTGGGCTCATCAAAGAAAAGAATTTCTGGTTTAGTAGCTATAGCGCGAGCAAGCCCAACTCTTTTTTTCATTCCTCCAGATAATTCGTGCGGAGAGAGATCAGCTACATCTTTTCCCAATCCCACTTTTGCTAAGTTAGCAACAGCTAATTTTCGAGCATTAGCCCGCGACATACCTTGGCTTTCTATAAGGCCAAATGCAACATTTTCCCAAACTTTAAGGCTATCAAATAATGCTGCTCCCTGAAATAACATTCCAAACTTTGATCTAATGACCTTAAGGGAGTCGTTTGAAATTGTTTTACCATCAATTTCAATTTCACCTGTATCAGCCCTTAATAGTCCAATTAAACATTTAAGAAGGACGGATTTTCCAACTCCAGAACTACCAATAATAACTAGAGATTCACCTTTTCCTACATCAAAATTTATATGGTCAAGGACCATATGTGAGCCAAATTGAACACTAAGATCCTTTACTCTGATTTTAGGCAATAGCGCACTCTTTTCTTCATAAGATTTGGGATTATTGTTCATTGTACAAAGAATAATTCTGTTAGAATGTAGTCTGCAGACAATAGAAGTATTGAAGATGAAACAACAGCCAAAGTCGTTGAGCTTCCTACACCTTGGGCACCCCCTTTACTATAGTACCCATGATAACTTCCCATTAAGGCAATTATGAAACCGAAAACAGAGGCTTTAATTAGTCCAGATATTACGTCAATAGCTTGAAGAAAGCTTAAAGTGTTTTGAATGTAATTTTCGGGAGAAAATCCTAACTTATAAATACCAACTAAGTATGCCCCAAATACAGCAATGATATCACCAAAAAAAACTAAAATAGGTAATGTCAATATAGCTGCTATTAGACGAGGGGCGATTAGGTAATGAAAAGGATCTGTAGATAGTGTTTCAAGTGCATCTATTTGTTCAGTAACGCGCATTGTTCCAATTTCTGCTGCGATTGCTGCTCCGACTCTTCCAGCGACCATAAGCCCAGCAATTACAGGTCCTAATTCTCGTGTAATTCCTATTACTACAATAGAAGCTACCGCACTTTCAGCGTTAAACCGAGATGATCCTAAAAATATTTGAAGTGCAAGCACCATCCCTGTAAAAAATGCCGTTAAGCCGACCACGGGCAAAGAAAGATAACCAATATTAATTAACTGATTGATTATCATCCTCGGGTAAAAGGGGGGACGTATAGCGCTTAATATGGATCTCCATGCAAAGATCGAGAATTTTCCTGTGACTGAAAAAACATTACTTGTAGTTCTCCCTACTGAAGCAAGAACATTTTTGAGAATGTCTAACATAAATTTATCAAGGCCTAAAAATACTCTCGATGGAAGCGATGGCCAAGTGACGTAAGGATTTCATATCCGATGGTGCCAGAAGAGTTAGCAATCTGATCAAGAGAAATTTCTTCACCAATCAATGTTATCCATTGTTCAGGTTTTAATAGCTCTTTGGGAGCATTAGTAACATCTACAGTAAGCAGATCCATTGAAATTCGACCTACAATAGGGACTTTAACCCCACCCAAAATACCGTAACCTTTATTGCTAAGTGAACGATGAAATCCATCAGCATAACCAACAGAGACTGTCGCAATCATTAGCGGGGAACTCGCTTTAAAGGTCGCACCGTAACCAACGGTTTCAGGGCTGTCAATCTGTCTAATCTGAAGAATTTTAGCCTTCAAAGTTATTACTTCAGCCATTGGGTTTTTATTGTTTGGGGTTGGATTGATTCCATAAAGTGCCGCACCAGGCCTAACCAGGTCTAAATGAAAATCTCCGCTTAAAAATATTCCTGAAGAATTTGCAATACTTTCAGGTGACTTGGGCAAGCGACCACTCAGATTTTGAAATAATTCAAGTTGTTTGTAATTTTTTGGATTATTAGGATCCTCTGCACATGCAAGGTGACTCATGGTTAGCATAATATTAATACCTTCAAGAACTATAGGTTTTATAGATAGACTTTCTAAGTCTGCAGAACATAATCCAAGACGGTTCATTCCAGTATCAATATGGAGAACTGCTGAGAGATTATTTTGAAATTTTTTTGCTTGATTTTTCCAAAGCTCTATTTGGGTAAGACTATTTAAGACAGGAATAATGTTAAAGGCTAAAAGTTCTGAAATCGTTGAAGTAGTGGGGCCGTTTAGTTCAATGATTCTACATTTTTCTCCAATAATTTTTCGCAATTTTACCGCTTCTTCAATATTTGCTACAAAGAATGTCTTGCATCCAACCGAAACCAGTTTTGGCGCAACATACTTCATTCCAATTCCGTAAGCATCGGCCTTTAGAACACCTGCACACTCTGCTGAGTGTGAATATTTATTAAGTGTTATCCAGTTGTTTGCAATTGAATTAAGATCAATCCTTAGTATTGAAGAAGCAGACTGAGTGGTATTTGACATTGTTATTAATATTCAATTTCCCCCCTGATTATAATTTCAGAGGAATCAATTAATATGAATTATTGTCATCCCTTGAGGTATCTTTTTTTAGATTTCCAAACTTGGTTAAGCTTGGATTAAAATATAGTTCAACCTTACCAGTAGGGCCGTGACGTTGTTTCCCAATTATAACTTCAGCGACATTATGGATTTGTTCCATTTGATTTTGCCATTGAGCGTGGTCGGGAGTGTCCATTCTTGGCTCTTTACGTTCAAGATAATATTCTTCTCTGTATATAAACATAACTACATCTGCATCTTGTTCTATAGATCCTGATTCTCTCAGATCCGAAAGTAAAGGACGCTTGTCTTCTCTTTGTTCTACAGCTCGACTGAGCTGTGATAGGGCTAGCACAGGAACATTCAGTTCTTTAGCCAATGCTTTTAATGATTGTGTAATTTCTGAAATTTCCTGGACTCTGTTATCTGGAGATGACCTTCCTCCTGGACGGACTAGCTGAAGGTAATCAACTATAATCAATCCAAGACCATGAGTTCGTTTGAGTCTACGAGCTCTAGATCTAAGTGCAGGTATAGAAAGTGCGGGAGTATCATCAATATGAAATGGGATTTTTGTCATTTCGTTCGAGGATTTAACAACTTTAATGAAATTTTCGTTAGTAAGTTGTCCTCTTCTCAATTTTTCTGAGGATAATCCTGTTGATTCTGACAACATTCTTGTTGCCAATTGTTCCGCTGACATTTCAAGCGAGAAAAATCCAACAGGAGACCCTTCAATAACGCGTTTTTCCCCATTTTCAGAAATCTCTTCTTTGAATACTTTTGCGGCATGAAAGGCAATATTTGTTGCTAATGCAGTTTTCCCCATACTCGGACGGCCCGCAAGGACAATAAGATCTGATCTATGAAGTCCGCCAAGTAACTTATCGAGATCATCAAGCCCTGTTCCTACTCCTGTTAAGTGAGTATCAGATTTGTAAGCTGTTTCTATATCTGAAATTGTAGTAAGTATTGTTTGATCAAATGATTTAAAACCACCTTCATACTTACCTTTTTCAGCTAATTGAAAAAGAGAGTGTTCTGCGTTTTCGATTTGATCAACTGCTGGCTCATCGACCTTTGAGTCATAGGCTACGTTTACTAGGTCCTCACCAATGTTTATTAGTGATCTTCGAAGAAAACAGTCATAAATAGCTCTTCCATAATCTTCGGCATTAATTATGCTAACAGCCGAGCCTGCAAGTCTGGCTAAATAGCTAGCACCCCCTACATCTGATAAACTTTCATCGCGCTCAAAGTATGTCTTAAGAGTTACTGGGGTGGCATTTTGTCCACGCTCAATTAATGCAATACTAGCTTCAAAGATTCTTCCATGAACTGGTTCATAAAAATGGTATTGTTCAATGAATCCTGATACTCGCATAGCTGCTTCATTGTTTACGAGTATTGCTCCTAAAAGAGCTTGCTCAGCCTCAATATTATGGGGTTGCTCTCTATAGTCTGAACCACCAACCTCTTGAGGCGGATCGCTAAAGGGAATCAAATTTGGAGAAACATTATTTCCACTCATAATTCTATGCGTATCATGGGTAGCTTCTCTAAGGGAGTCCACTCTGAGAATTAATCAAAAATTATAAGTGGATTAGTTATGAAATAATCCCCTTAATAATGGGGATAAAGTTAGAATCCTTAGTTTTACACTGGAGAACTAATGTATAAAAATAGTAATTAATATTGTGGAAACAATTATAAAAAAATTTAGAATATTGGTTTATTAATTCAATACCTGCTCTTCTGATACATTGTCAGTGTCTTTTTCTGATTCAGATTCTGGCTTTGGTCCAGCACCTTCTTCAAAAAATTCCCCAGCCTTTGAGGCCATATTCTCGTCTTCTGTATTATGGGAGGCTCCAGCTTCACCTGCAGGATTTGTTCCATCTGAAAAAGAGGCTCGCTGAGATTCAGCTTCTTCATCAGTTCTAGCTATCACCACTTGAATAGTAGTTAAAACTTCGGGGTGTAATTTAATTCTAACGGGATGAATGCCCAGCATTTTAATGGCCTTATCAAGCAAGACCTGCTGACGGGTAACAGCAGTCCCCAGATCACTTATCGCACCAGCTATATCTCTAGC
>CAZHAN010000023.1:0-11451 GCA_964530575.1 uncultured Rhizobiaceae bacterium
TTATTTAAATATTTTGCAGTTTCGACGGCAAAGTAGGACAATATAGCATCAGCTCCTGCTCTTTTAAATGCAAGAAGATTTTCAATCATTACATCATCTTTGTTAATCCAACCCCGTTCAGCAGCGGCTAAAATCATCGAGTATTCTCCAGAGACCTGATAGGCAAAAGTTGGAATATTAAAATTATTTTTTATTCTAGCAATTACATCTAGATATAATATTCCTGGTTTTACCATCACCATATCGGCTCCTTCTTGGATGTCGAGGGAAACTTCACGCAAAGCTTCATCACTATTAGCTGGGTTCATCTGATAAGTTTTTTTATCATTATTATTAAGTCCTGAAGTACCTAATGCATTTCTGAATGGACTATAAAGTGATGAGGCATATTTTGCAGCATAAGAAAGAATTGCTATATCTTTATGTCCCGCACTATCGAGGGCATTTCTTATAGCCCCAACACGTCCATCCATCATGTCTGAAGGGGCAATTATGTCACAACCCGCATCTGCCTGCGACAGTGATTGATTGCAAAGGATCTCGATGGTTTCATCATTTTGAATTATTTCATTATTTAACAAGCCATCATGACCATGGGTTGTGTATGGGTCTAAAGCTACATCACACATTATTCCAAGATCAGGAATAATTGATTTAAGTGTTTTTACTGAACGACAAATTAAGTTATCTGGGTTAACTGCTTCAATTCCAGTTTCTGTTTTTTTGGACTTATCAATGCATGGAAAAAGGGCAATCATTGGAATTCCAAGAGATGCTGCATTTTTAGCACCAATTATTAGTTGGTCTATTGAATGCCGCATGATTCCTGGCATAGAGGGGATTTTTTCTAATTTTTCCTCTCCTTCAATCACAAACATTGGGTAGATGAGATCATTCGGTGATAGGGTGGACTCTTCAACTAACCTACGAATCCAATCAGTTCGACGTAACCTGCGTAAACGTGCGTTTGGGAATGAACTGGAATAAGAATATGTCAGAATCTTAATTTTCTATATTAGTTGTTAACAAGACATAATAATTGTATCAAGCTGGTCTAAACTTGCAACTCAGCGTACTATAATTATGAATGATATTGACAATTTGTTGATTTTTTACCCTAACACCCACTCAATAGTTGTAAAAGTGAAGATGCGGAAGTTTTTTTGGGTTTCCTACAATTCGAAGATATAAATGGATTATCTAGCATATTTTGAAAATCAAATTGATGGGTTGAAAGAGGAAGGTCGGTATCGAATCTTTGCTGACCTAGCGCGTAAATCAGGCAGTTTCCCTCGAGCTAATCGGTATCGTCCAGATGGTTCAATTCATGAAGTAATTATTTGGTGTTCAAATGATTACTTGGGTATGGGTCAAAACCCATCAGTTCTCTCAGCTATGAAAAAGGCTTTAAATGAGGTTGGGGCTGGGGCAGGCGGAACACGAAATATATCTGGCACCAATCATTACCATGTTTTATTAGAAAATGAACTTGCAGATCTTCATCAAAAAGATTCAGGTTTAATATTTACTTCTGGATATAATGCTAATGAAGCAGCTCTCTCAACTCTCTGCAGACTTATTCCAAATTGTATCGTATTTTCTGACTCACTTAATCATGCATCTATGATTGAGGGGATTATCCATTCTAAACAGGAAAAAAGAATTTTTAGACATAATGATGTTGTTCATCTTAGGGAGTTGTTGCAATCAGAAGATATTAATGTTCCAAAAATAATAGTTTTTGAATCAGTTTATTCTATGGACGGTGACATAGCTCCAATTAAGGAAATTCTGGACCTAGCTGAGGAATTCAAAGCTATGACATATTTGGATGAAGTTCATGCTGTGGGTCTTTATGGCGACAATGGCGGAGGCATTGCAGAACGTGAGGGATTAATGGATCGCATTGATATAATTAATGGTACCCTTGGAAAAGCCTTTGGGGTAGCTGGTGGGTATGTTGTTGGCGCAAAGGCAATGATTGATTCAATCCGTAGTTTTGCGCCAGGGTTTATTTTTTCCACTTCTTTATCACCCGTCGTTGCTGCAGGTGCTCTTGCAAGTGTTAAATATTTAAGATCGCATAATGAATTGAGAATTGAGCATCAAAATCGTACCACTCAATTGAAAAGTACTCTTCAGCGATTAGGTCTTCCAGTTATGCCTTCGGTCAGTCACATAGTTCCAGTGATGGTAGGCAACCCGAAACTGGCAAAAACAGGCTCAGATATTCTTCTTGAGGATCACAATATCTATGTTCAGCCAATTAATTTTCCAACAGTGCCCAAGGGAACGGAACGGTTTAGATTTACTCCCTCACCTTTGCATACAGACGATATGATCGTTAGTCTTGCCCAGTCTCTTGATGAGCTTTGGGGAAAGTTGGGCCTAGATAGAGTAAAATGACAAGATTTATCTTTGATAATCTGAGCTATAATAGTTGCTCCACAATCAAAATCTTTAAATTCTTATTTTCTATAGTTTGTGTGAAGCTAGCCTAGAGGATCGACATATGGTATTGGGTATGTAGATTATTTAATTTTCTATAAGTCATTGTATTATGTCGAAAAAAATTGTTGCCTTTGCCTCAGATCATGCAGGTTTTGAATTAAAAGATATCTTAAGAACCGAGCTTTCTGGTCTTGGATTAAAAACTGTTGATTTAGGGACTAACTCTTCAGAATCAGTAGATTATCCCGACTATGGAAAGTTGGTGGCAGAAGCTGTGGCTAGTGGCAGAGCCGATTTTGGCGTCGCGGTCTGTGGTTCTGGCATTGGTATCAGCATTGCCGCTAATCGTGTTTTGGGGGCCCGGGCCGCCCTTTGCCATAACTCCCTTGATGCAAGATTATCGCGAATGCATAACGATGCAAATATTCTTGCTCTTGGAGCTCGTACAACTGGGGTTGATGTAGCAAAAGACTGTCTATCAGTTTTTTTAGGCACCGAATTTGAAGGCGGACGCCATCAAGGACGAGTAAGTAAGCTTGGCTGATCATTTACAATATTGAATTGGTGTTAAAATGAATCGCTTGGATGACTTTTTTAGTGCTGATTTGTCTCAGGAAGACCCTGATGTTTATTCTGCTATCGAGAAAGAGCTTGCTCGGCAACAAGATGGAATAGAATTAATAGCATCAGAAAATATGGTTAGTTCTTCAGTTCTTCAGGCTCAATCATCAGTTTTTACTAATAAGTATGCGGAAGGTTATCCTGGTCGTAGATATTACGGAGGATGTGAATTCGCAGATATTGTTGAGAATTTAGCCCGAGAAAGGGCTAAGAGGTTATTTGACTGCTCATATGTGAATGTCCAGGCTCACTCTGGTAGCCAAGCCAATCAATCTGTTTATACAGCATTGCTTAAACCAGGAGATACAATCATGGGTCTTTCTTTGGCGTCTGGAGGTCATTTGACCCATGGTGCACCTCCAAGCCAGTCAGGAAAGTGGTTTAAGTCTGTTCAGTATGGAGTTAGGCGTGAGGATGCCCTGATAGATTTTGATGAAGTCGCGAATTTAGCACATGAACATAAGCCGAAGTTGATTATAGCAGGAGGCTCAGCTTATCCTAGACAAATGGATCATGAAAGATTCCGTCACATTGCTGATGAAGTTGGAGCAATTCTTTTGGCAGACATAGCACACTACGCTGGCCTAGTAGCAACTGGTTTACATCCAAATCCTTTTCCTCATGCACATGTTGTAACAACGACTACCCACAAGACTTTGCGAGGCCCTAGAGGGGGCATGATTATGACCAATGATCCAGAGATTGCTAAAAAAATTAATTCATCTATTTTTCCAGGTATTCAGGGAGGTCCGTTAGTGCATATTATTGCTGCTAAGGCAGTGGCTTTTGCTGAGGCCCTTCGTCCAGAATTCAATGATTATTGTGAGGCTGTAATTAAAAATGCCCGTGCCCTTGGTGACGCTCTCAGGCAAGGTGGGCTTGACTTGGTTTCTGGAGGTACTGATACGCACATAGTTCTAGTTGATCTTCGACCGAAGGGTATTACAGGCCTTTCTGCAGAGAAATCTCTCGAATCTGCTGGGATAACATGTAACAAAAATGGAATTCCGTTTGATCCAGAGAAACCAACAGTTACATCTGGAATACGTTTAGGAACCCCTGCAGCCACAACAAGAGGGTTTGGGATTTCTGAATTTGAAGAGGTTGGTAAAATGATTATTAAGGTGCTCGATGGCCTTACAGCCAATCCTGAAAATAATCAGGAAGTTGAAAACAATATTAAATCTAGTGTGCTTAAATTATGTAATCGCTTTCCAATTTATCCAAATTTAAATTGGTCTAAGAGAGAAAAGTTTATATAGAAAATTTATTAGGAGAAAGATTATGCGATGTCCTTTCTGCGGAAATGCTGATACTCAGGTAAAAGATTCACGGCCTAGTGAAGATAGTTCAGCAATTCGACGTCGCCGTTTTTGTCAAGCATGTGGTTCACGGTTTACTACTTTTGAGAGAATTCAGCTTCGAGAGCTGACTGTTTTAAAAAAGACTGGAGCGAGAGTACCGTTTGACAGAGATAAACTGTTAAGATCTATACTCATCGCCACTAGAAAACGTCCGGTAGAGTCCGAAAGAATAGATCGTCTTGTTAGTGGAATTGTTCGAAGGCTTGAAAGTCTAGGAGAGGGTGAAGTTAAGTCTGATACGATTGGTGAAATGGTGATGGATGCCTTAGCAAATCTTGATTCTGTCGCTTATGTAAGATTTGCCTCTGTTTATAAAAATTTTCGTGAGGCTCGAGATTTTGAGGAGTTCCTTGGCGAGTTGAGTGGTGACCCTGACGACTGAACCCAATCATTATTTCCATATGCGAGCTGCACTTTCTCTAGCCCGTCGCGGGTTAGGCAATGTTTGGCCAAACCCAGCTGTAGGTTGTGTAATTACAAATTATGGAAATGTTATAGCTCGAGGATGGACTCAACCAGGAGGTCGTCCCCATTCAGAGGTTGAAGCTTTAAACCGAGCAGGCAGTAAATCTAAGGGATCTACAGTGTACGTTACTTTGGAACCTTGTGCTCACCATGGTCAAACTCCTTCATGTGCTGAAGCGCTTGTTGAGGCAGGAGTATCTTCTGTTTACGTGGCCTGTCGTGATCCAGATGAGAGGGTAAATGGACAAGGAATAGAAGTTCTTAAAAACTCAAATATTGAAGTCCATGAGGGGCTTGAGTTAAATGACGCTATATATCTTAACGCTGGCTTTTTTTCTAAAATTCAACACTCAAGACCCCTTGTAACAATCAAGCTTGCTTCAACATTAGATGGAAAAATTGCCACTCATAATGGGGAAAGTAAATGGATAACCAGTGAAGTATCAAGAGCCAAAAGCTTTATGCTTCGTTCTTCCTATGATGCAGTTGCTGTAGGATCTGGAACTGTGATTGCTGATGACCCAGAATTAACCTGTCGGCTGCCTGGCCTTAAAGACTCTTCACCTATTCGAGTAGTCTTAGACGGTAGTTTGAGAACGCCAATAGATTCAAAAGTTGTTAAGAGCGCTAAGCAATTTCCGACTTGGATTTTAACAAATACTTATAAGAGAAATGACAAAGCAGATGCTTTAATTAATGCAGGTGTTGAACTTATTGAGGTTCCTTGTGATTCTTCTGGTACACCCATTATTAAAGATTCCCTTGAAGTAATTGCAAGTAGGGGAATCACTCGCTTACTTGTTGAGGGAGGGAGTCAACTTAATACTTCTTTATTGAAAAATAGGCTTGTAGATAGGTTAGCTTGGTTTAGAGCACCTTCGTTGATTGGTCAAAACAGTACTCCAGTTTTTAATTCAATCGGAGTTAATTCAATATCAGAGATGATAAATTTTGACAGAACTGAAGTTCAAGTTATTGGAACTGATTTACTAGAAATATATTCTGTGAAACATTAACGTATGTTTACTGGTCTTGTCACAAACATAGGTACTGTAAGTGCGTTTAATGTTAGTTCAGATGGTGCACATATTGTAGTGGACCATTCTATCGAAAGCACAGAGTTTGTGGTAGGGGACTCTATCGCATGTTCAGGCGTATGCTTAACACTTATAAATATAAGCAGTAACTCATTTTCTGTTGAAGTTTCTGCCGAAACTCTTGCTACAACTAATCTTAGTCAATGGTCAGTGGGCACTAAGATTAACTTAGAGCCTTCATTAAAGCTCGGAGATTCAATTGGAGGTCATTTGGTTTTAGGACATGTTGATGGGGTAGCAGAACTTATTAGCAGAATAAAAGATGGGCATTCAGAAAGGTTATTGATTGAGCTTAATAATGATTTATCCCCATATATTGCAAAAAAAGGTTCAATAACCATTGATGGGGTTTCTTTAACTGTCAATAATATTTCTTTAAGTGAATTTGACGTAAATATAATTCCACATACTCTCGCAACAACAACCTTAAAGGATATTAACGTTGGCGCTCTCTTAAATGTTGAGGTAGATCCAATAGCTAGATATGTAAATAGGATGCATGAGGCTACTAAATGAGCAAAGACATTATTTCGCCAACAGAAGATATTCTTGATGATATCAGTAAGGGAAAAATGGTCATACTTGCTGATGATGAACATAGGGAAAATGAGGGTGACTTAATCATTCCGGCCGTTAATGCAAGCCCTGAAGTAATTAATTTTATGGCAATGCATGGGAGAGGTTTGATTTGCCTTGCGCTAAGCCAGGAAAGGGTTGACGAATTGCAGTTACCCTTAATGGCTTCTAGAAATCTTAGCCTTCATCAAACAGCTTTTACTATATCTATCGAAGCTAGGGATGGAGTTACAACTGGTATTTCAGCTTCAGATCGTTCGAGGACTATTTCTGTTGCAATTGATTCCAGGAAAGGACCTAACGACATAAGAACCCCTGGTCATGTCTTCCCACTAGTTGCAAGGAGAGGCGGAGTCCTAGTTCGCGCTGGTCATACTGAAGCAGCGGTTGATCTCTCAAGATTGGCAGAACTCAATCCTTCTGGAGTTATTTGTGAGATAATGAGTGATGATGGATCAATGGCTAGGATGCCCGAGCTTTTTGAATTCTCGAGAAGACATCAGATTAAGGTAGGAACAATTGCTGATTTAATCGCTTATCGTTTAAAAAATGATACTTTAGTCCGACGGAAGATAGAGAGTAAAATTTCTAGTAATTATGGTGGAGAATTTAAATTATTCATTTATGAAAATACAGTTGAATATGCTGAACACCTAGCGTTGGTAAAGGGAGACTTAAATGATTCTGAACCAATATTAGTAAGAGTTCATGCTGTAAATTTTCTTAAAGATGTAGTTGGGGAGCTTTCAGAAAATTCAGCACGCATAGATGATTTGCATGCTTCAATGGAAATAATAGCTAAAGAAGGCAGAGGTGTTATACTTCTTATTCGTGAACCAAGACAAACTGCTCTATCAGACTATTTCCGCCTTAAGCAAAATGAATCTGACGAACCTCAGGAATTACGTGAGGTTGGTATCGGAGCGCAGATATTAGTAGATCTTGGGGTTAAGAGTATGATTTTATTATCAAATTCTCCACGTCCAGTAGTTGGATTAGATGGGTATGGACTTACGATAATTCAGCAAAAACCAATACCAACGTTTGGAAAATAATGTGTCTAAAATTTATATTATAGAGTCAGTATTTTATAAGGATCTTGCGTTGAAAATGCATGAGGCGGCAGAGTCAATCTTAAGTCTTTCAGAAAATGAATGGTCAACTTTTTCAGTACCTGGTGTTATGGAAATACCTGCAGCACTAAAATTTATTTTATCTCGGGATAATACACCTATTGATGCTGGTTTTATTGTTCTTGGGTGTGTAATTAAGGGTGAAACTTCGCATCACGAACATGTTGCCCGTGAATGTATGAGAGGTCTTACGGATCTTATTATTAATTATTCTATCTCGTTGGGTAATGGGGTACTAACTTGCAATGATCTTGATCAAGCCTCTAAACGTTCTTGGGATAAAGGTATTTTTGCATCTCAGGCAGCTCTAACTATGATGGATTTAAAAAAATCATTATTATAAATGATAAATCAAAATAAAATTATTTCCCCCTTTAATCAGAGTAGGAGTGTATCTCGCTTATCTACAGTACAAGCATTGTACCAAATTGAATTCAGTGGAGAGAATCCAGAAGCTGTTATTGAAGAGTTTATTTCTCGCAGATTTGGTTCGGATCTTGACGGTGATAAATATGCTGAAGCTGATTTAGAATTTTTTAAATTAGCTGTTAGTAAAGGGGCTAGCTCTACTGCTAAAATAGATTCTATGTTGATAGATGCTTTGAGTAAAGATCATTCTTTAGATCGACTAGATGGCATTTTGCGTGCTTTATTAAGGGCTGCAACTTTTGAATTAATAGATAGAAAAGAGATTCCTCTAAAGGTAGTTTTAGACGAATATCTTGACATTGCTCACGCCTTTTTTTCAGGTACAGAGCCAAAGTTAGTTAATGGTGTTCTGGATACCCTTGCTCATAGGTTAAGGCCAGATGAGTTTAAGTGAGTTTGATTTAATTAAAGATATTTTTCGGCCATTAACCCTGGATAGTTCATATTCTTTGGGTCTTAGAGATGATGCAGCTTTAATAGATATTGAATCCGGGTTTAGTGCTGTGGTGACTTCTGATTCGATGTCAGAAGGAACACATTTTACAAATTTAAACGATCCCCAAGATGTTGGTTATAAATTACTTTGTTCAAATCTATCAGATATAGCGGCTATGGGTGCACATCCCCTATTTTATTTATTAAACACTGCATTACCATCAAGATTAGATAAAAATTGGGTAATCAATTTTGCTGAAGGCTTAAAAAAGGGACAAGAAGATCACAATGTTTGTTTGATTGGAGGGGATACCATCCAGGCTGAGACTTTAGTATTAAGCATGACGCTTATCGGTAAGGTAGTTAGTGGTCAGGAGCTTAGAAGGTCTGGAGCCTGTCCTGGGGATAATATTTATGTTTCAGGAACAATTGGTGATGCTGGCATTGGTTTAAATATATTTCTAGAAGATAAACATGAATTAGATTCTGTAAGTAAAGATTTTTTGCTTAAAAGGTTTCTCAGGCCAAGCCCAAGAGTTAGTTTGGGCTTTTCAATTACAAACTTAGCAAGTTCAGCAATAGATATCTCTGATGGACTTTTGAGGGACTTAGGACATATTTGTTCCGAATCGACGGTTTCAGCAGAATTATCTATGGACTTAATTCCAATATCTGATGCTGCAAGAAAATATATTAATGGTGATTCTATCAAAAATTCAGCTAGAATTACCTCAGGTGAGGATTATGAATTACTTTTTACTGCGCCTAAAGAGATGGCTAAAAATATAACAAATTTATCTTCCCAGCTAGAAATTCCAATTACATTGATTGGAAAAATCGCTGAAGGTTCAGGAATCAAGGTTTTTGGTGAACAAAATAGTGAAATATCATTTGATTTTGATGGCTTTGAGCACTTCAAAAATGTATAAAATACAATGATATAGTAATGACCACATTGCCTTTGCTGACTAACTCTGGCATAAGGCGCCCGATTTATCCTGCTAAATACCAAATTTGAAGAGGTGATTCCATGACAACGGTGCATTGGCTTGTTATAGCCAGCGGTATATTCGCAATTTTATACGCTATTTATGCAGGTCGCTCTGTACTTGCAGCTGATACAGGAACTGACCGGATGAGAGAAATTTCTGCGGCTGTTCAGGAGGGTGCAACTGCATTTTTAAATCGACAGTATAGAACAATAGCTATGGTGGGGGCTGTTATATTTATTCTCACAGGGCTACTTCTCGATTGGTATTCTGCCATTGGATTTTTGATTGGTGCTGTTTTATCTGGCGCTACAGGTTACATAGGGATGAATGTTTCTGTTCGAGCTAACGTCCGAACTGCTCATGCGGCATCTATTGGCCTCCACCAGGGATTGAAGATTGCTTTTCAGGCAGGTGCAGTCACAGGAATGTTGGTTGCTGGCTTTGCGTTGCTTTCTGTTTCTGTATACTACGGTGTACTTTTATCGCTTGGTTTGGATGTTAGGGATACAGTAACCGCACTTGTTGCTCTTGGCTTTGGAGGATCCTTAATTTCTATCTTTGCAAGATTAGGTGGCGGAATCTTTACCAAAGGTGCGGATGTTGGAGCTGATCTGGTTGGAAAAGTTGAAGCAGGGATTCCAGAGGATGATCCGAGGAACCCAGCTGTGATTGCTGATAACGTTGGCGATAACGTTGGCGATTGCGCAGGAATGGCAGCAGACCTTTTTGAAACTTACGCTGTAACAGTTGTTGCAACAATGGTTCTGGCGTCAATTTTCTTTGTTGGGGAGCTTCAGGCCTCAACAATGATGTTGCCATTAGCTATCGGTGGTGCATGTATTTTTGCATCAGTTATTGGAACTTTTTTTGTACGATTAGGCTCTAATAATAGTATCATGGGCGCTCTATATAAGGGCTTTCTTGCTTCTGCAATTCTTTCTGCAATTGCATTTTATCCGGTTATTGCTTTTGTGGTTGGTATGGACACTTCATTTTCCGTTAATGAGCTAGTTTTTACTGGTATGGATTTATTCTTGTGTTCAATAGTTGGATTGGTTGTTACAGGCCTATTGATTTGGGTCACAGAATATTATACCGGGACTAACTACCGACCTGTGCAATCAATCGCTAAAGCATCAACTACTGGCCATGGAACAAATATTATTCAGGGACTTGCTATATCTATGGAGGCTACAACTGTACCGGCATTGATAATTTCAGTTGGGATTATAGTCGCCTACCTCTTTGCCGGTTTATTTGGCATTGCAATCGCTGTAACCGCAATGTTGGCGTTAGCTGGAATGGTTGTTGCATTAGATGCATATGGGCCAGTTACAGATAATGCTGGAGGTATTGCAGAAATGGCAAACATGGATACAGAGGTTCGTAAAATTACAGATGCTCTTGATGCTGTAGGGAATACAACTAAAGCCGTAACCAAAGGTTATGCTATCGGCTCTGCTGGTTTAGCTGCATTGGTTCTCTTTGGCGCATATACCGAAGATCTTTCTCATTTCTTTGGAGATATGGAATTAGATTTCTCCTTACAAAATCCATATGTAGTAGTCGGCCTTTTTCTTGGTGGACTTCTGCCCTATCTTTTTGGGGCTTTATCAATGACTGCTGTAGGTAGAGCTGCAGGATCGGTTGTTGAGGAGGTAAGAAGGCAATTTAGAGAAATTCCAGGTATTATGGAGGGCACTGCAAAGCCGGATTATGGAAAGGCTGTAGACTTGCTTACTAAGTCAGCGATTCGTGAAATGATAATTCCATCATTGCTCCCAGTTCTAGCTCCAATAGTAGTATACTATGTTATGTTGTGGGTTGGAGGCCAAGAAGCTGCATTTGTTTCACTTGGTGCCATGCTCCTAGGCGTTATTGTTACAGG